>NZ_PQCE01000113.1:0-1060 GCF_002964725.1 Pseudoalteromonas sp. T1lg76 | reverse complement strand
GCTTAATAGCTCATCGCCGCCATCGTCGAACGCAATACTGTTCGCGCCATCACCTGTGCTCGGTGCGCCCGTATTCAGGGTGGTGGTATCAGTGACCGTGCCTGAGTTCCCGGCAGCGTCGGTCACTGTCATGGTGACGGTCAGTTCACCGTCGGCGAGACCTGACAGGTCTTGCCCAACGACGGTCAGGTTGCCGCAAGTTGTTGAAGGCGCGAGCATCACCTTGTCCGCTGACGCAGCCGATGTGGATGGTGATGAATTGTCTTACCTGTGGGAAGGTCCTGGTTCGATTGCAGACCAAACTGCAGCCACTACCTCGGTAAGTGATTTAAGCGTAGGCACTCATACCTTCACTGTCACCGTTTCCGATGGCACAGAAGAAGTAACCTCAAGCGTCACTGTGACGGTAACCGAGCAAATTGAGGCAGTCAATCACGCCCCGACGGCAGAGGCGAGTGTAAACAGCGCTCAAGTTGTTGAAGGCTCAAGTATCACCTTGTCCGCTGACGCAGCAGATGTGGACGGTGATGAATTGTCTTACCTGTGGGAAGGTCCTGGCTCGATTGCAGACCAAACTGCAGCCACTACCTCGGTAAGTGGTTTGAGCGCAGGCAGGGTTTTTATTGAATACGAGAAATATTGTAGAGAATTGGTACGACCGAGTGGATTCGAACCACCGACCTTTGGGCCGGGTCATAGAGAGTAGGTAGTGCGTTAACCAACTGAGCTACGGTCGTTCGGAATACGAGAAATATTGTAGAGAATTGGTACGACCGAGTGGATTCGAACCACCGACCTTTGGACCGGGTCATAGAGAGTAGGTAGTGCTCGAAGCAAGTATAGATTACGGCAGTAAATGGCGGAGTGGACGGGACTCGAACCCGCGACCCCCGGCGTGACAGGCCGGTATTCTAACCAACTGAACTACCACTCCGCAGAAGCGCTGAATTGCATGTACTAAAGAGATATAAAATGGCGGAGTGGACGGGACTCGAACCCGCGACCCCCGGCGTGACAGGCCGGTATTCTAACCAACTGAACTACCACTCCGCAGTATCTA
>NZ_PQCE01000112.1:0-431 GCF_002964725.1 Pseudoalteromonas sp. T1lg76 | reverse complement strand
CTTTCACCTTAAGAAAAGGTGGTCGGCGTTGCAGGATTTGAACCTGCGACCCCTTGGACCCAAACCAAGTGCGCTACCAAGCTGCGCTAAACGCCGATATGCGTATATTTAGAAAAATGGGGCGACTGACGAGACTTGAACTCGCGACAACCGGAATCACAATCCAGGGCTCTACCAACTGAGCTACAGCCGCCACAATAATGGCGCACCCGGAAGGATTCGAACCTTCGACCGACGGCTTAGAAGGCCGTTGCTCTATCCGACTGAGCTACGGGCGCGGTGCAACGAATACTTCTTCGTGTGCTATCAAGTATTACTTTCATCTTGAAAGTGGTCGGCGATGCAGGATTTGAACCTGCGACCCCTTGGACCCAAACCAAGTGCGCTACCAAGCTGCGCTAATCGCCGATACTTGCCGCTGCCTAAGGAAT
>NZ_PQCE01000024.1:0-25249 GCF_002964725.1 Pseudoalteromonas sp. T1lg76 | reverse complement strand
ATGTAGAATAACTACACCACACATGTGCCGCCTTGTATAAATACACTACAAACTGCTGCAGAAACAAACAACAAAGGTCAACAGACCCTAATTATTAGGAGATGAGCATGTCGGTCGAAACAACCCGTTTGGCTATTTGTAATCTGACAAAAGAGCAGTACCCGCAAATCAAAACCCTGATGGATGAAACCTATCCTGAGCTTGGCGGCGCCTGGCCCAGCCACACCATTTTTCGTTTGATAGACCAGTTTCCCGAGGGGCAAATCGGCATAGTCGACGATGAGAAGCTGGTGGGCATGGCCCTGAGCGTGCAGGTGGACTACGGGCGTTTTTCCAACCCCCATACCTATGACGATATCGTCGACAGCCATGATCGGGTGTTTAGCGATCCTAACGGCGATGCCCTCTATGGTTTAGACGTGGCCATAGCATCCACCCACCGCGGTATGCGCCTGGGTCGACGTTTATATGATGCCCGCAAGGAGCTGTGCCGTCAGTATAATCTGAGGGCGATTCTGGCCGGTGGCCGCATCCCTTTGTATCACAACTACCGCGAAAATATGTCGCCCATGGAGTACATAGAAAAGGTGGACCGCAGAGAGGTGTATGACCCTATTCTGAGCTTCCAGTTGGCGAATGATTTCCAGGTAAAGCGGCTATTGAAAAAATACCTGCCGGAGGACGAAGAGTCGGAGGGCTACGCCACTCTATTGGAGTGGAACAACATCCTCTTTGAGCCTACCGAGACTGTGCTCGAAAGCACCAAGTCGGTGGTGCGGGTTGGTGCGGTGCAGTGGCAGATGCGTCAGGTGGAAAGCGTCGATGAACTGCTTAAACAGGTGGAATACTTTGTTGATACCGTATCCGATTACCAAAGCGACTTTATTCTCTTCCCTGAGTTTTTTAATGCGCCCTTAATGGGGCTGCATAAGTATCGCGGTCAAACCGAGGCCATTCGCAACCTGGCGGAATACACGGACACCTTTGTTAAAGCCATGTCGCGCATGGCGGTGGAATACAACGCCAATATCATTACCGGCTCCATGCCCCTGGCTGAAGGCGATACCATCTATAATGTCAGCTACTTGTGTCATCGCAGCGGCAAGGTGGATGAGCAGCGCAAAATTCATATTACCCCGCATGAGGCCTATGACTGGGTGATCCAGGGCGGCGATAAAATAGCCGTGTTTGAAACCGATGCCGGACGGGTTGGTATTCAAATCTGTTATGACGTGGAATTTCCCGAGCTGTCGCGCATTCTCGCCGAGCAGGGGCTGGATATTCTCTTCGTGCCCTTTTGGACCGACACCAAAAACAGTTACCTACGGGTACGCCACTGCGCCCAGGCCCGTGCCATAGAAAACGAGTGCTATGTGGTTATCGCCGGCAGCGTCGGCAACCTGCCTGAGGTGGAAAGCCTGGACGTACAGTATTCCCAGGCCGCGGTGCTGACGCCGTCGGACTTTTCTTTCCCCCACGATGCCTGCCTTAACGAGGCCACCCCTAACACCGAGATGCTGCTGTTCTCCGATTTGGACATGGATAAATTGAAGATACTGCACAGTGAGGGTACAGTGCGCAATTTGAAGGATCGTCGCGGCGATCTCTATGAAGTAAAACTGGTTAAGGAGAACGGCTAGTGGCCTGGGTGTATTTGATTTGTGCGGGATTATTTGAAATTGGCTGGCCGGTGGGGCTGAAGTTGGCGCAGGAGCCGCAAACCCGTTGGTTTGGCATTGCCATGGCGGTGATCTTTATGGCCATTAGCGGCTTTTTGCTCTGGCTGGCACAAAAAACCATTCCCATGGGCACTTCCTATGCGGTGTGGACCGGCATCGGCGCCGCCGGCACCTTCCTGGTGGGCATCCTCTTCTACGGCGACAGCTCATCGCTGATGCGCTACTTTGGCGTGCTATTGATTATTGCCGGGGTGATCACCTTAAAACTGGCGCACTGAGTATGGCGCTTGCCGCCAGAGTTGTATGTCGGCCTTTAGGCCGACAAGAAGGCAGGCGTATTGATGAAATTGAATAATGGTTAACCCCACATAACCGCGATAGCGGCCAAGGCAATCAAGAATAAGCCCAGGCTATCGCGGCGCTTCACCGGTTGCTTTAACCACAAATATGAAATAGCCAAGGTAAAGAAAATCTCGACCTGCCCGAGCGTTTTCACATAAGCCACATGCTGCAGGCTCATGGCACTAAACCAGCCTATGGAGCCAATGCAGCTGGTGAGGCTGATCCACATTGTTAAGCCCTTATGTTGCCACAGACTGAGCAAGGCACTTTTGTTCTTAATTCCCAGATAAATCAGCAGCAGTATTGTTTGCAAACTTATCACCAAGAGCAAAACCCAGGCGGCGCTGTGAGGAAACAGCAAGCCCGATGACAGGCTGGCTTCGCGCACCCACAGTGATGTAAGCGCAAAACTGGTGCCGCAGGCTAAACCCATCACCACGGTGTTAATGTTTAAGCCGCGAATACTGGGGCCGGATAACAAGATGACGGCAACGGCACCGAGTATGACACCTAACCACCCCAGTAAACTCAGCGCCGAACCAAAGAACAGCATGCCAAGAATAGCCGCCACCAGGGCTTCACTTTTGGCTAGCCCCGCACCCACGGCGTAGTTGTTCATTTTAAAAAGGCGCACCATAAGGGCGGTGGCGATAATCTGCATGACCGCAGCACCGATTATGTAAAAAATAAACGAGCCGGAGGGCTCAAGCGCCGGTGCGGGTTCGAATTGATATAAGCCAGCCAGATACAAGGCAGCGATGGGCCCGGCAAGAATAAAGCGCGCCAAGGTCACGGCTAAACTGGCCGTATGCTGACTTAATTTGCTTTGCAGGGCGTTACGCCAGCTTTGACTGAATGCGGCTAAAAAGGTAAAGAAAATCCAGGTCATAGCGGTTAATAGGGACTTAAAAAACCAAGTTAGCATGGCCATGCAGCGCTGGCGAATGAGGAATTTACATACTGGTTATAGGGGAGGATTATCGCCTCCCCCCTCGCCAGGTGTTAGTTGCTAAACCAGTGCCGAGTTTTATTGACTATGGCCACAAGAGACAGCATAACCGGCACTTCAACTAACACACCCACGACCGTGGCCAGGGCCGCTCCCGAATGTAAGCCAAATAACGAGATTGCTACCGCGACCGCTAATTCAAAGAAGTTCGATGTGCCTATTAAGCATGCGGGAGCGGCTATGTTGTGCTTGAGCTTCAGCTTTACAGCGATAAAGTAAGCCAGAATAAAGATGCCATAGGTTTGTAGTATCAGCGGAATCGCTATCAAGACTATGTTTAAGGGTTGAGCAAGAATGGTCTTGGCCTGAAAACCAAATAACAGTACCACAGTGGCTAACAAGCCCATGATCGAAAATGGTTTAAGCCGCGCCAGCAAATCAGCAACCGCTGCTTCATTTCTTCCAGAGCGGTTTAGCGTTTTGCGTGTTAAAGCACCCGCTACTAGAGGTAAAAGCACATACAGTACTACCGAAATAAACAGGGTGTTCCAGGGAACGTGAATATCGGTGACCCCTAAAAGCAATCCTGCTATGGGTGCAAAAGCAAAGATCATTATGATGTCATTGACTGAGACCTGCACCAGGGTGTAGTTCGCATCGCCCTTGGTGAGCTGCGACCAGACAAACACCATAGCGGTACAGGGTGCTACGCCAAGCAAGATCATGCCGGCGATGTATTCTTGGGCGGTTTCGGGAGAGACCCAGTCTGCAAAAATACCTTCAAAGAACAACCAGCCCAAAGCCGCCATAGAGAATGGCTTAATAAGCCAGTTGATCACTAAGGTGAGTATCAGGCCTTGCGGGTTTTTCCCCACTTCTTTTATGGTGCTAAAGTCTACCTGTACCATCATGGGGTAAATCATTACCCAGATAAACAGGGCAACGACGACATTGACGTGCGCCACTTCCAGCGTGGCAACAAATTCGAACAGGGGTGGGTAAATCACGCCAACAGCAACACCCGTGGCAATGGCGATTGCTACCCAGACAGACAAGTAACGTTCAAATATCCCCATCTAAAACTTCCTTAATAAAAACAATTTGGTAACGCGAGTGGTAGGCTTACCTTTAGCTTAGGTGAGCAAATTCTTAGGCACGCTAAACCCAGGTTTGTACAAGATCACTTCGATAGGGCTGATCTTATTCCCTCAGAGAAGTTTGGGGTAGTCGTAATTAATCGCCTGGCGGGTATTATTACGCCAAATTGTAGCCAACAAGACCCGAAATCAGCATGAGCAGGGCAATAATGCTACTTAATGAAAGCACACCAGCAGGGTTGGCCAGGTTTACCGTCCATCCAAGTATCGGGTAGGGTTTCGGCACCCAGGCTCGCGAGTCTTTTTTGCTGAAATAGAGCCCCATCCACTTTAATCTTGTCCAGTTATCGTCATTGCTCCATTCAACCTGATTAATTTCATCCTGAGTCATGGCTATCTCCTTATTTGGATACAAGTATCACGCACCGCTTGCAGAGCGTTAGTTTCGTTCAATTAACAACCTAGATTAGCCTGTTGATTTTGTACAGCAAATACCCAGTGTGGATGTCGCAGCCCGACCGCGAAAGTGAACAAATTCCCCTAGGGCAAAGCGTATTGATGAGTAGCCATGTCGGCAAACAGCTTATCCTGATACAAGTGACCGGCAAGCGCTTCCATGACCTTGATACGGCAACGCAGGGGCATTGATAATGCATGAGGGTTATTGCCTAGTTGAACTCAGCCTGTCAATTGGGCTTAAAGAATATAAATGTAAGAGTTTGTCGACCCTTCGCATTTGCTGAATGCCTAGCTTGATGATGTTGTTAACGCTCATAACAAAACTAGACATTCAGCAACTGCAGGGGGCGGTGATAATTTAGCGTGGTAAAGCGTTATTCCTGAGGGACGGCAACGCCCCGAAATCGAAATGAGAGGTAGATGGCTGTTATCATTTCTGCTGCGGCGCCAATTACGCCGATCACAAATGTGCATAAGGCGACGGTCTCATTTTCTAAAAAAGCAAACACTGCATTGTCGCCAAAATAGGCTAAATACCCCAACACAAGGGCCATGAAGAATGGTGCCCCAATTATCCCCAATATGGTTAAGCTCTTGCGTAGTTTTGCGGCGTTGTTGTTAGATTCCATTTTTATCATTTCCTTTTTGTTTTAATTATGACCAGGTGCTGGTTGATCCTAGCGTTTTTAATCTATTGAGGTATTAGCTTAGATGCTTTTACAAAACTGTCTTGCATCAAATTCATTTTTGATTTCTTTGCCGTTACAGTGAGGCCATGGTGCAATGCACTCGAAATATTTACTCGTTACTTGTACACCTACCGTCTTGCTATCGATGAAGTCAGGAAGATCTCGAGGTAGTTTAGATTTGCATTCTGGAAATTTGCTGCTGATATATTTTGGGCAAACATTCACATCAATATTGTAGGATTGTGCGTTGGTTTCGCACATTTTGATGGCTTGTGTTTCTCTAAGCTTTATATACTCACTGGTAGGAATAGGATTGTTTGCGACATCAAAAATTCTTTCATGACCATTCTCTGTTGATATCGAATAAAAGTAGTAGCCGCCAGCTAGAAGGGCTATTAGTAAAAATTTTTTCACAGTACTTCCTTGATACTCAAAAATATATAGCAGTTTATAATAACACGCATAAAGGCGAAGGCGTTGGAGTTATAACTTACATTGGCGTTTTAGTGTTGTACAGAGGTGTCTAATTTTGTTCAAAGATTCCAATTACGTAAAACCAATAGTTGCGTTCACCAGCGGGGGCGCTCTTCATTATCTTGACAAAAAAGCCGGTGCTGGGCACCGACTTGGTTGGGTCCACAATATCAGCGCAGGGATCACTGCGGCGTAAACTTCAGCATCCGGGTTTGGTCCGTTAATTCAATATCCACCAGGCGGTAGGGGGCATTGGCACTTTGGGTGGCGCTAAAGGGCATAAAAAACTGGCCGTTACCATTGAGCTCCTTGGCGACCTCAACCGTTGCCAGCCTAATGCGCTCGCCATTATCGGCACGGCCGGTAAGGGTGGCGCGAATGGCATAGCGGCCGCTGTCGGTTACTTCCACCGGGACACTGGCCTGGTATTGATTAGCGCCTAAGGCCTTTACCTTGGCATCGCTCATGCTGATGGTTTGCATGCTGTGCACAAAGGGCATTTTCACCGAGCGTTTGACCTTTTGGCCGTTAACCTGGGTGTCAATACTGGCCTCCAGTTCGTAGTAGCCATTGGCGGCGCCCAGGTAGGTCAGAGGCTGATCGAAAATCGCTTCGCCGCCTTTATATTGCACGCCGATTTGCTCTCCAGTTGGGCTATGGAGCTTAAGCTGCACATTTTTATCCTGCAGTTTCGTCTGCCCCATGTTGAGCTCGACCCCTAGGCGTTGCTGGTGCTCGGATAGGGTAAACTGGGTACGGGCTTTAAGAGCATTGCTCGAGCCTTTTTCGATTACATGAACCATATAGATATCCTGGTCATTGAGTGCCTGAGTGGTATGCAGCATGGGCTGGCCCTTGCCGTTAATCTGCCCCAGCTTGAGGCCGACGCTACCATCATTAAAACCGGCTTGCTGCATCTGCTCCCGTGCGGCAATGGCCTGCATCGGCAGCGCACGCTGGTTTTGGGCATCGCGAACGGAGAATTTATCGAGTTGCAGGTCATAGGGCTTGATCACCGTACCGTTTTCAAAACGGGCCTTGGGGGCAACGCGGATAAGGTGGTCGGCCTGGTTTACAAACACAGGTACCCCCTGCTTAAGCTCTTTACCCGAAACCTGTTGCCAGTATTCAACGCTGGTTTTTTCCAATGACTGTAAGGGCGTTGCCGGTGTGGCTTGTATCTGCGGGAATTGATATACGGTTTGGCCGTTATCGGCATTTGCCATGGCGCTTGTGCTGGTAAGCAAGGCTAGGGCGTAAACTGTGGTTAATTTTTTCATTTTTTAGCTCCTAGATACGGTTCTTCAGCATGTCGCCAAGGCCAAAACAGTTACGGCGGCTTTGTTGATGACTCAGAGGTTCGCGGCCTCGGGTGCGTGATTTATCTTGAAACCAGACCACACCGGCCAGGGATTGCGAGCTGCAATTTAAGAAGCCGTCGGAGCAGCTGTCTAACCAATTCTGAGTGACTTCCAGCGACACCTGATTCTGGTAGCCGCCGCAATAACTGTCGCTATCCCAAATGGCCGAGTCCACGTCGCTGCCGACCACGGTTTCAAAATAGGACGGCAGGCCGGGGCGGTTGGGGGTGCCATAGAGCCACTGGGCATTGTAAGACGCCATCCAGGATACCTGTTGCTGCTTTACCGCATCATTGGCGAAGCCCAACAGCCAGCCAAGGCTTTGCTCAAAGGAATTGCCGGCCACCACCGCATCGGCTAAGGGCGTACCGCCACTGGACGGCGCCAGCGCTATGGTACGAGTGACCTTATTAATGATGTTGGGATAGCGGCTATCCCAGGTGGGGTTGGATAAAATCCAGCGCACCACGTTGCCCCCGTTGGAATGAGTGATCAGCGTCAGCTCGGTAATGTTTTTATTATTAATAAAGCTGGTGAGTTGTGAGGCTAAACAGCCGGCGGCACCATCGGTCCACATATACTGTTCAAAATCACAATTAATAACCGTGTAGTTGCTGGTATTGCTCAGGCCCTGGCGCACCGTATTGATGAAGCTGCCAGTCCAATAGTCGTTATAGGCGTCGGTTTGCTGGCCGGTGCCATGAATAAAGGCGACCCCTTGTGCGGCGAGTGCACCCTGGCTTAAACCCAGTGCCAGCGCCAATGTGAGTAGTTTTGTTTTCATGTGTGTTCCTGTTGATTCTATTTTTATCTATCAGGTTGGAGGAGTGACCTCCGATCAGAAAATAGACTGAACAGGTACAAATGCAAGAAATTGTTACAAATATTTAACCTAACTGTCTTAATGCCTTATCACTCTTATGTTTGTGGTGATAAAAGCGCAATAATTGATGGGGCGGCAATGTGTGCTTTCTCTTTATACGGGCGGTGATGTTACATCTTGTGAGTGGAAGCTCGGCCAGTCATGCTGGCCATTTTTTTGCTCTAAATTTGGCTATTGAGCTTGATTGCAAAGCGGCGCACAATGGCAAAAACAAGAATAAAATTAAGGATCAAGCATGAGTACTTTAGTGATTTGCGCGCTCTTGGCGTGTTTAATTCCTTTTCTAGCCAAGGCTCCTTTGGCCTGGGCCCAGCAACAAAGCGGCGGCTACGATAACCGCCACCCACGAGCACAACAGCAGGCTTTAACGGGATTTGGCGCCCGCGCCCTCGCGGCACATCAAAACAGCTTCGAATCCCTGATAGTGTTCGCCGTGGCCATGGCCGTGGTGCTGGGCACCAACACCTCGGGGGCTTTGATGGATACCCTGGCCATTACCTATTTGCTTGCCCGCGTGCTCTACTGCCTGTGTTATTGGTATAACTGGCATGTGGCTCGTTCGCTGATTTGGGCCCTGTCCCTGGCCTGCCCCTTGGCCATGATATCCCTATGTATTTAATACCAATTCACTTAAATAGCCAATCATTCTAGCGGACTAAATATCGTGCTAACGGCGTTGGAATTTTTCTATGTAGAATAACTACATAAGAAAAATTCCGCCTTGTTATCACATCATTTATCCAGCGCTATCTCTGATCACATACTTAACAGAATTGGTATAACCTGCTGGCTTTTTATAAAAACACAAAGCAAGCACCTTAATTAAGGGGCTTGCTTTATACTCTTGGTCGTTGCGAATTAATGTGATTTTACATTAATACGCTCTGTTAATTCAGGTAGTTGCACCTCTGCGCTGAGTGCGAAATCCAGCTGCACCAAATGTTCCTCTTGTGGAAATGCGTAAGGCTCATAGCGCCATTGTTGCAGCGCACGCACCGCTTCTTTATCAAATACCTTGGCCGGTTGAGACTGCACCACCACCACATTACGAACAGCGCCTTCCTCGTCAACTTGGAATCGCAAAACCACAGAACCGGAAATTTTTTGCTCCGCTGCTTCTTTAGGGTAAATGGGCTCAATACGCATCAGGGGTTTTGGCTGACTCGCTGACTTTTGCTTATGGCCTTCGCCAGCCTGAGTGCCGGCAACCAGGGTGAAACTTCCCAGTGCAATAAGCAGGGCCAGCGCCTTGGCCAGGGCATAGCCCTTATTGGCCGATTGCATATTGTATAGGCGTTGTAACATCATGTTTTTATCTCCGTAGTAAGAATAAGCCAAGCTATGCAGCCGTGACTGGCTGGCGCACTCGACCATGGATTTGCCGTACTGCAAACGCTGTGCGGCGGATTTATCGGCTAGCACCCGCTCATCACAGGCCAGCTCTTGAATGCGTCTAAGGCTGAAATAAGCCACCCAGCTCAAGGGGTTAAACCAGATTAAAATGGCGGCGCTCAGGGCAATCAGGTTGATGACATTATCGCGGCGCTCCAGATGCACCCGCTCATGTTCGAGCATCAGGGTGAGGGCCGAGGCATCGACGTCTTGCAGTAAACGCTGCGGTAGTACAATGCGTGGGTTAAAGAAGCCAACCACCATGGGTGAGCTGATCGCCTTGCTGCGATACAGAGTCGTATTGCCTGCCTGTCCCGGCAGCTGGTTATTAAGGGGGGCGGCGTTCAGGCGGCGCTGAAATACCAGGTGTTGGTAGGCAACCAGGGCGAACAAGGCGGCGGCAATAAGCCAATAGGCCAGCTCCCAGCTAATGCTTACCTCGGCACTTGCCTGGCGCAAGGGTGTCACCACATACTGGCCAATCATGGTCGGAGCGGCTACCGTATTTTTTAGCTCTATGCTTTGCGCCAGCAGCAACGCTGGGAGCAACAACCAGAAGCCATAGATAAAGCGTGCACTCAGTGCCTTAAGGGCATAACGCTCCGCGATAATCAAGGCGGCGAGTAAGGTGCACAGCAGTGCCTGTTGTGAAATAAGCCATGACAACATATTACTTTCCTTGTTGGTCTTCCCACTCTTTAATAACGGCTTTGAGTTCGTTGATATCCTGCTGTGACAGCTGTTCGGTTTTGGCAAAGCCACTGACCAGAGGCGCAATGCGGCCACTGAAGAAACGCTGGATCAGATTCTTGCTCTGTTTAAGGGTGTAATCTTCGCGGCCTATGGTGGGGCTGTATTGGTAGAGGCGGCCTTGCTTTTCAAAACTCACCGCTTGTTTCTTAACGAGGCGACCCAGTAGGGTCTTGATGGTTTTGTCATGCCATTGGGTGTCATCGCTGAGGCGCTCGATAATTTCACTCGACTTTGCCGGATGGCCCTGCCACAGCGCTTCCATGACCTCAAACTCTGCTTTGGATAACTCGATCATAACTTTGCTCACAAATGTAATCCTTGAATTTAAGATTACACTTGTAGTCAAAATGATCAAGCTATTTTTTCAACAAGTTAACTTCTTCCGTGGTGAGCTCGGTAAATTGACTTTCGGCTAAGCGCGTTGGGTCCAGGTGCAGTTGGCCGATGCGCACGCGCAGTAAGTCGACCACGCGGTAGCCGCAATAACGTGCCATTTTACGGATCTGCCGATTGAGCCCCTGGGTGAGGATGATCTTAAAACGTGTGGCTGAAAGCGCCGTGCAAACACAAGGTTTGGTGAGTGTGCCATCCACGGGTACACCTGCGCTCATGCGAGAAAAAAACGCTTCATCCAAGGGCTTGTCTACCTCAACCCAATACTCTTTTTCATGGCTGTGATCCGGATGGGCCAGCCGATTGCAGAGTTCGCCATCATTGGTCAGGATCAACAGGCCACGGGAGTCCTTGTCTAAGCGGCCAATGGGGTAGGTGCGCTGCTCGGGCGGTAAGTGATGGACCAGGCTGCTTGGATCTTCGGTTTTGAGTTTGCAATCTATGCCCACCGGCTTGTGGTAGGCGTAATACAGCTTGGGCGCCAGTCCATCAATACGCCGACCATCAAGGCATATCTCATCCTGGTCGCTGACATGGTCGATATGATTGGCGGCGCGGCCATTGACCGTCACCCTGCCTGCATCAATTAGGCGCGAGGCGCCCCGGCGGGAACAAACTCCGGCATGGGACAAATACTTGGCAAGGCGAATAGTGGCGGACATAACAAAACTAGGAAATACGGGTGCCGCCATACTAGCATGATGTCCCTGCGAATGCCGCATAACGATGGCGCCAGGGTCGCCTGTTTTGTCTTGGGCCAGGTGGTAAAATAACCTTACTTTTCTGCTGGTCAATTACCTAATCTTATGTAAATCTGAGCTTTATTAGGGATAGAAAAAGTGTATGACCATGAGTGAGTTTTTGATCCATGCCATCGACTTGATGAGCAGCCTCTTTTTACTCTGTATCGGCTTTTTGGTGCTGTTGACCATCTATTATTATTTTGTCGATATCCATCAAAATAAGCATGCAATACGCCGAAATTATCCGGTGATCGGTCGTTTTCGATACTTTTTCGAGCGTCAGGGGGAATTTTTCCGACAATACTTTTTCGCCATGGATCGTGAAGAAATGCCCTTCAATCGCGCCGAGCGCAGCTGGGTATATAAGGCCGCCAAGAACCTCGACCGTACCGCCGCGTTTGGTTCCACGCAAAGCCTGGATCCCACGGGCACCATCATGTTTATGAATACCGCCTTTCCGACCCTGGAAGAAGACGCCATAGAGCCCGAGCCGGTGACCATAGGCGAGCAATGCCCTCATCCTTACCGGGCAAAAAAAGTGTTTAATATTTCCGGTATGAGCTACGGCGCGCTTTCTAAGCGGGCTGTGCTGGCACTGTCTCGTGGTGCTCGTCAGGCCGAGTGCTGGATGAATACCGGTGAGGGTGGGTTAAGTCCCTACCACCTGGAAGGGGGCGCCGACATCGTTTTTCAAATCGGCACCGCCAAATATGGGGTGCGCGATGAGCATGGCAAATTAAGCGATGCCAAGCTCAAGGAAATCGCCGCCCATGAGCAGGTAAAAATGTTCGAAATTAAAATGAGCCAGGGAGCCAAGCCGGGTAAGGGGGGCATGCTGCCCGGGATTAAGGTCAATGCAGAAATTGCCCAAATCCGCGGTATTCCTGAGGGCAAGGACTCCATTAGTCCCAATGGACATCCGGAAATAAGGAGTGTGGGCGATTTACTCGATATGATAGCCCATGTGCGTAACGTGACCGGCAAGCCCACTGGCTTTAAGGCGGTAATTGGTGAAACCTCCTGGTTGGAAGAGCTGGCCACGGAAATTAATAGGCGCGGCCAGGAATCGGCTCCGGATTTTATTACCATAGACAGTGCCGATGGTGGTACCGGCGCGGCGCCCCAGCCACTGTTGGACTCGGTTGGTTTGCCGCTAAAAGAAAGCCTGCCCTGGGTAGTAAACCTGCTTGAGCGTCACGATTTACGCAAACGCATTCGCATTGTCGCCTCGGGTAAGCTGATCGTGCCCTCCAAGGTGGCCTGGGCGGTGGCGCTGGGCGCCGACTTTGTGGTTTCCGCCCGTGGCCATATGTTTTCGCTCGGCTGTATTCAGGCCCTGCAGTGTAATAAAGACACCTGCCCGACCGGTATTACCACGCACAACCCTAAATTAATGAAGGGCTTGGACGTGGTGGACAAAACTCAGCGGGTGGCCAACTACAACAAGTATATTCACTATGGCATAGGCCTGATTGCTCACTCCTGTGGGGTCAATAATATCCGCGGCCTTAACCGCAAGCATGTGCGCGTGGTGCAGGAGGATGGCTTGTCGCAAACCCTGGATGAAATGTACTCCATGTACAAGTAGCGCATGGCGAGTGCTTGCCAACTGCGTTAAACTGCTGGGTATTACTGGTTACGAGGCATTTTAATGCACCAAGAACAACCCAAGAATCCGCTGCACGGCGTTAAGCTGGAGCAAATGGTTACGCGCCTGGTCGAACATTTTGGTTGGGCCGAGCTGGGACAGCAGATCAATATCAATTGCTTTAAGAAAGACCCCTCGGTGAAATCTTCGCTGAAGTTTTTGCGCCGCACTCCCTGGGCGCGGGAGCAGGTTGAGCAGCTGTATCTCAAAACCTTTTGTACCTGGCCCTATAACGCCGGGGTATAGGAACCAAGCCCATGAGTCTTAGCGTCGCCCTGATTCAGCACGATATTCGTTGGCTCGATGCCGATACCAATCTTGCTCAGTTAAGTGTGCGCCTTGAGTCTCTCGGCGAGGTTGATTTAATTGTCTTAGCGGAAACCTTCGCCACCGGATTTGCCGTGGCCGATAGCCAGGTGCATCTGGCGGCCGAGCGGATCCTGGATTGGTTGAAGGAGCAGGCGCAGCGTCATCGGGCGGTTATGTGCGCCAGCGTGCTCGTCGCCGAGCAAGGGCAAAAGTTTAACCGCCTGTACTGGGTGTCTCCCGATGGTGTGGTGCAGCATTATGATAAGCGGCACCTGTTTTGCCTGGGGCAAGAAGGCAAGTACCTTAATCCCGGTAAGCAAAGAGTCATTTTTACCTTAAAGGGTCTGCGTATCTTGCCGCAGATCTGTTACGACCTGCGTTTTCCCGTGTTTGCCCGCAATCGCAACGATTATGAGGTGATGATCAATATCGCTAATTGGCCGGCGGCACGACGCGGTGCCTGGGATACCTTGCTGCGCGCCCGCGCCATTGAAAACCAATGTTATGTGTTGGCGGTCAATCGTATTGGCGATGATTGTTACGGCATAGCGCATAATGGTGGCACCGCCGTCTATGACTTTAGCGGCGAACTCTTGGCTCAGACCGCAGATGACCAGCCACAAGTCCTCACTATTACTCTGGATAAAGATGCGTTAGAGGAATACCGCCAGGCCTTTCCCGCCTGGCAGGATGCGGATGCCTTTGACTTGCGCTAGGGTCGCTGTAAGGGCATCGGCAGGAGATGCAGGGCGGTGGTATAATACGGATATTAGTTAGCGAACCCGAGCCCCTATCTTGATTTTACCCGTACTTCTCGCCGGTGGTGGCGGCACCCGGTTGTGGCCGCTTTCGCGTCAGGACCGCCCCAAGCAGTTTTTGCGTCTTAACGGCGAGCATTCCTTACTCCAGCAAACGGCGTTGCGTTTTCGTCGGCAGGGCTGTCTGGCTCCTTTAGTGATCTGCAGTGCCGAGCATCGTTTTATGGTGGCGCAGCAGTTGCTGGAAATAGATATGCGCGCCAGCGCCATTATTCTCGAGCCCGATGGGAAAAATACCGCACCAGCGGCGGCTTTGGCGGCGCTGTGGGCGCAGCAACATCAGCCGGATGCCAGCCTGTTTTTCGCTCCCGCCGATCATGCCATTGCCAACTTCACCTTGCTTGGCGACCAGCTTGACGCGCTTGACGCCATAGCGCAGCAGCACCTTATTTTGTTTGGTATTACCCCCAGCGAACCGCAAACTGGCTTTGGTTATATTCAACAGGGCAGCAGTTATGGCTGCGCCGAGCATGATGTTGAAGGCTTGTTTAAGGTTGCCGGCTTTACCGAAAAGCCGGACAGGGTCACCGCCGAGTATTATCTCGAACAAGGGCAATATTATTGGAATTCGGGCATGTTGCTCGCCGGTTGTGGCATTTTTATCGAACAGTTTCAAAAGCATAGACCGCAGTTATGGGCGCAGGTGTGCCGCGCCGCAAACTTTAGTAGCGATCTGGACTTTACCCGTGTCGATGAAAGCGCCTGGCAGCAACTGGAAGGGGATTCCCTGGACTATGCGCTGCTTGAACGCAGCGAGCAGCTGTTGCTTTGTCCGCTGCCGCTGCAATGGTTTGATCTCGGCAGCTTTGCCCAGCTTTATCAATATCACAGTCGGGATAAGGATGAGAACCTGGTGCTCGGCAGCGCCGTCTGCGCCGACAGCCAGGGTAATCTGATCGCCGCCGATGAGCAGCATCTGGTGGCAACCTTAGGTATCAAGGACACGGTAATAGTGCACAGCGGCGACACCATTTTAGTGGCCGCCAAGGATCATCTGGATAAAATGCCCAAGCTGGTGGCCAAGGTGGCCGCCGAGCATCCGCAGCAGCGCCGCTATCACAGGCAAACCTTTCGCCCTTGGGGCCATTACGAGGTGCTGAACGAGGGCGCGCAATACAAGGTTAAACGCATTGTCTTGCAGGCGCAGGCGCGTTTGTCCTTGCAGGCGCATCAGCATCGCTCCGAGCATTGGGTGGTGGTCAGCGGTGAGGTGCTGGTGCAGGTTGAGCAGCAGGAGCACAGGCTAAGCGGTGGCCAGTCCATCTACATACAAGCACAGCAGCGCCATCGTCTGACCAATGTGGGTAATAAGGCGGCGATCATTATCGAGGTGCAAAGCGGCGATTATCTGGGTGAAGACGATATTATCCGCTTTGATGATGACTATGGCCGTTAAAGCACGGGGCCGCTAGCGCAGGGTTTGGCTGCGCATAAACTTAAGGTATTGTTCCAGGCTTTGCTGCCACAGATCGAGACCT
The DNA here is from genome assembly GCF_002964725.1 of Pseudoalteromonas sp. T1lg76. Taxonomy (NCBI): domain Bacteria; kingdom Pseudomonadati; phylum Pseudomonadota; class Gammaproteobacteria; order Alteromonadales; family Pseudoalteromonadaceae; genus Pseudoalteromonas; species Pseudoalteromonas sp. T1lg76. The sequence continues at coordinate 9,782 of NZ_PQCE01000024.1, read as the reverse complement.
TCCGCTAAGCCCGCGTCTATGGGTTTACCATCGAGCAGGCGGCGTTCGATTTTTTTCAACGCCATGCCATAGCGATTAAAGCCCAGTTGCAAGGCGGTGCTGGCCTGGCGGTGCAGCAGCTTGATGCACTGCTCCTTATCATTGCCCACCAGTTGCTGACAGCGCAGCAGCTTATTGCGCGCGGAAAGCACAAACTCATTGTAAATGGAGATCAGTTCTTGCTCGGCAAAGGTGTTGGCCATCAGCTCGGCGGCGGTTTCATCGTAGAGCACGTCCTTTAAGGCAACGCTGATATTCGGGGTCTGATTCGATTGCGAGTCGCTGAGCGCCTGTCTTAACTTCTCTTGTTTAATTGGCTTACCGACTATGTCTTTAATGCCCAGCGCCAGGTATTCCTTGATCTCATCCGGGCTCAGGCTGGCGGTAAAGGCCAGAATCGGGGTGCGGTGATTGCGATGATCCATGGTTTTAAGCTTGCGGATCACCTCCTGACCACTGAAGTCCGGCAGGTTCATATCCAAAAGCACGACATCAAAATGGTGTTTTTTCAGCAGTTCAATGGCGCTGCTGCCATCGGTGGCCAGTTTGACCTTGTGTTCATCCTCGGCCATAAATTCGATGGCGATTTTTTGATTCAGTTCTAAATCTTCAACCAGGAGCACATCTAACCCGGTGCGGTAGTTGTCTGATTTAGGGCGTTTTTCTACCAGGCTTAATTCGCCTACCGTGAGTTTCACGGCAAAATTAAAGGTGCTGCCTTCACCCAGGCGGCTGCGAATATTCAACTGGCTACCAAGATGGGCAAGCAGGCGACTGGTGATCGCCAGTCCCAGTCCTGAGCCACCCTTGAGCTTGCCGGCGCTGCTTTGCACATAGGGTTCAGTTAAATATTGGATTTCATCCTCTTCGATACCCGGCCCCGAGTCGATAACGCTAAAGCTTAGGGTATGCTCTTCTTGGCCTCCATGGAGCAGGTCGACCTGCAGGGTGACTTGACCCTGATCGGTAAATTTAATGGCGTTACCCACCAGATTAATAAGAATTTGCCTGAGCTTTTGGTGGTCGCAGTAATAACAGGCCTGCTTCGCCAGATTATAGTTAAGCTCAAATTTCACGCCCTTTTGCTCCGCCAGTGGGCTCAGCAGCAGGCAGAGGTTATTGAGCCAGGTATGCAGTTCCACATCTTCTTCATACAGGGCCTCATCGCTTTGCTCCAGGCTGGCATATTCTAATACCTTGTCGATTAGCAGGGTCAGGGATTCGGCGGAGTTGATAATGGCCTCGCAATAGGGTTTGTTTTTCGGTGTGCTGGCCTGGTTCATGATCAACTGGGCACTACCGAGTATGCCATTCAAGGGAGTGCGGATCTCGTGGCTGATGGTGGATAAAAACATGCCACGGATCTCTAAATCCTTTTGTGTCTTGGCCGTCAACTGGTTGAGGTTAAGCTCGCGGCGCTCGTTGCAAAACAGGGCGACACCGGCGGCAAACAGCATGGGTGCGAGCACCCCTTTTACCAGCAGTGCGGCACTAAACCAATCGTTATCAAACTGGGTGTTGTGCTCGCTGTGGTTCATCACCAGGGCGCGGGCGGCAAAAACCAGGAGCGACATACTGAGCGCGATCAGATACACCAGGCTGGCACTGGGGTACTTGGTGCGGCCGTAGCGACTGATAATGTAGAAAAGACAGGCAGCTTCGACGAAGCGATGCAGGTCTATCAGCAGCACCTGGGCGGAAATATCCACGGAGATAAACATAAAGTAGGTAAAGCTGATAAATAAGCAGCCGCTGACAAAGATAAAAAAGTAGGTCAGCAGGCCGTTATAGTTGAGGAAGCGATTAATGGCCAAAACATGGATCACCGAGCCGCAAATAAAGAAAAAGTTTGCCAGGGTGACAAGGTTCTCATGCTGTTGTGGTGCTTTGATGGCGGAGATGATAATCCCCACCAACAAGCATACCGGATACCACACATAGAGGCCGATGCCGACAAAGTTACGATTGGCGCGCCAGGTAATAAAATTGAGCAAGGTCATCACAAAGATGGCCGCGGCGCTGGTATAGAAGAGGGTCGACGTGTCTAGCATCCGTGATATGTATTGGTTATGGGTATTTAGTTTCTACTATACGGAAAATTCCCTGCTTGGCTATGCGTAAGTATCGAGAGGCAATTTATTGCGGATAAGAAAAAGCCGGCATGTCGCCGGCTTTGAGATTAAAAACAGACCCTAACGTAATTCGTTCGGGATATTGGTCTGAGCCCAGGACAATAACTCGATGCGGTTACGGCATTTGGTTTTACGGAAGGCACTGTAAAGGTGCGTTTTCACCGTATGCGGGCTGATGCTAAGCTGCTCGGCGATCTCTTTATTCTTAGCGCCTTTACTCATTAGACCAACTATGGCCTTTTCACGCTTGGTAAGTTTAACCGGCTCGATGTCGCCTTCGGTGAGTTTATGTAAGGAGTCCTTATTGAAATGCAGCATGCGATTAAGCACGTTACACATAACATCACGGCGATACCATAAATGGTTTTCTTGTAATAAGCGTATGCCCTTCATCATTACATCGGCATTGTCCGAGGTATAGAACACCCCGCGAATACCGCTTAACAGTGCACGGTTGGCCAGTTCCGGGTTCTCATCCAGGTTGAAGAGGACGATATCGCACTCCACCCTAAGGTTTATAAGGTGGTACTTTAAGCGACCCCAGGCGTCTTCGTTAGACGTCTCGATAAATAAATAAGCCGTACCTGGCTGCACTTGAGTTACGTCGGTACCCTTTTGTACTTCAAACCCTTGGGTGCGTAGTAACGGTGCCAAAACATTAGTGCCAATCTGGTTAATCGGTTCCTGCTCAAGCAGTAAAAATACGGTCTTACTCATTTAGTGGTCGGCTCATTAAAAACTATTTGCACTATCCTAACACGCTATTCACTTCTTTTGTATTAGGGTGTTTTGATTTATGTAGTGAAAAAAGACTATTTATGCCCATGTACCCAACATTTGTAAATAATAGGTTACGTAATGGCTAAATTAGGCGCCTAAAAGCGCCTGATTTAGCCAGAAAAAAGTATGTGGGTAGGTTAATAAAGTGATGATTCCTATACTTTTAGCTTATCCTGATAGGGAGGCCAACCCATTGCCTTACCGGCTAACATATGGAGATGAATATGGTACACGGTTTGTCCGCCATGGCCGTTGCAGTTCATCACCACCCGGTAGCCATCTTCGGCAAACCCATGCTCCTTTGCCAGCTTGGCTGCAACCACATAGAGATGACCGACAATGGCGGCATTTTCCGTGGTGACATCATTAATGGTCGCTATTGTCTTTTTTGGGATAATTAAAACGTGAAATGGGGCCTGGGGATTAATATCGGTAAAGGCCAGTGCTTGTTCGTCCTCATAAATGATATCGGCGGGGATCTCGCGATTGATAATTTTGGTGAAAATGGTCTCTGTGCTCACAGCGAGCTCCTTAATTTTACTAGCAGGGTGTCAGTAATGACAAAGAAAAGCATAAGTGTCAAACTGAGAACCAAAGCTTAAATGTAAGGTAGGTACCCCATGTGGAAAAAACTCTCCAGTGCTGCGGCGCTGGCTCTGTTGCTAATGCCCTCGGCTTATGCCGAAACTGTGTCCTTTGCGAGCGAAATTATCCCCTTACAGGTGAATGATAAAACCATTTCGCATTCTATTTTCAATACCGTTGATGAGCTGGAACTGGCTCCGGGTAGCTATCGTCTTAAGCTCAAATACAGCGACCTTTATGAAAGCGGTTTTGATGATCATGAGGTAATCGAGTCGGAACCCTTTTGGGTGACCTTGGCGGTTGAGGCTGGGCAGGATTATGAGGTGACGTTCGATCGGGCTGCAACCCTTGCTGGCGCCAAGCTTTTTGCGCAAAGCCCGGTTGTGCGTTTGCGCGCCGAGGGTCAGCAGCTGGAAGTGCCTATGCCTAAAGCGGCCGCGCCTAGTGTGGTTGCACCCAGCGTAGCCGCGCCTGCGCTGGCAGCACCAACCTTGATACCAGCCAATATAGCCCCGGCTCCGGCGGTTTCGACCAAGTCTGCATCGGCAGTTGCACCCGCAGTTGCACCCGCAGTTGCACCGGCAGTTGCACCTGTCCCTCAAGCCGGTGGCAATGTCAGTGCCGCCGCCATGCTAGAGTTTTGGTGGCAGCAGGCTACGCCGGCACAGCGCCAGGCATTTTTACAGAAGGTGCAGTCGCAACAGTGATGCTTTGCGTTTTGTAGGTCGATGCTCTGCGTCGACAAAGGAGGTATTTGCCTGCCTTTAGGCAATAAAAAAGGGTGCATCTAGCACCCTTTTTTATTGCACATCGCTATTAGTTAAATAGCGCGTCTATCGTACCTTGCGCCAGTGGGTGATAACCCGGACGAGCGCCCTGGTATACTTCATAGGCCCAGTCACGCTTGTTGTTATTAATCAGCGCCTTGTATAGAGGCACGATCAATTTACGACGACCGATGCCACTTAGGTGCTTATCCAGCGCCGGGTAAATGGCTTCATAGCCGTTGCCTACCGCCAGCATAAACCAGGCGAAGGCGACTTCCTTATTGGTTGACGCGGTCAGGTTAAACTGGGTATCCAGCTCGACCATCTTCTCGCCAGCCAGGTCGCGTGGCAGGTTATTGATAAAGTGCAACCACTCATGCACCGTCCAGTTTGCGGTCGGCAATTCACTGGCCGGTTTACTGCCGGCTAACCAGGCTTGCGTCTCGGCATCAACCTTGTCGAACACATCCGAAGTAGGCTGAGGTGCATCGGCAGGTAGACCCGGCTGATGGATCCACTCATTGACCTTCTCCATGCTGACCACTCCTGGGTGTTTGTTGATCAGATTCTCTTCTAGGTAACGCTCAAATTCCGCCGTGGTCAGCGACTGGAATGAATAGGCCTTAAAGTAACCCTTAACGAACTCGTCAAAGACATCGCGACCAAACTTTTCTTCCAAATAGATAAGGAATAGCTGGCCCTTGGTATAAGGCACAGAGCTAAAGGCGTCGTCCGGATCGCGACCGTTCAGCTCCAGGTTTAAGCGGGTATCCGGTGCCGGAATATCTTTTAGCAGGGCATTTAGGCCTGCGGCATCCAAAGATTGCTCCATCACCGCACGCTCACGACCGAAAACTTCTTCCATAATGCGGTTTTCAACGTAAGAGGTGAAACCTTCGTTTAACCATAAGTCTTCCCAGGTGGCGTTGGTAACCAGGTTACCGGACCAGGAGTGTGCCAGTTCGTGGGCGATCAGGTTAACCAGGCTCTTATCGCCGGCCACTACGGTTGGGGTGATAAAAGACAGGCGTGGGTTTTCCATGCCGCCGAATGGGAAGCTAGGAGGCAGCATAAGTAGATCGTAGCGGCCCCAGGCGTATTCGCCGTACATAACTTCGGTTTTATCTATCATCGCCTGGGTGTCGTTAAACTCGGCCACCGAGGCATCGAGAATTTGCGGCTCGGCGAAAATCGCGGTCTGGTGCGACATTTCCTTGTATTCCAGGTTACCGGCGCCGATGGCGATCAGGTAAGGCGGAATGGCCTGCGGCATATCGAAGAAGTAGTCGCCATCTTTGATAAAGGCACCCGTGTTGTCGGCACTCATTACCGCACGAACATTTTCCGGCGTTTCGATACGAGCGCTATAGGTTACGCGCATGGCCGGCGTGTCTTGTACCGGGATCCAGCTACGGGCGTGAATGGCCTGTGACTGGCTGTACATAAAGGGTTGAGTTTTGCTGGCGGTTTGCTCCGGCGTCAGCCATTGCAGGCCAGATGCTTGTGGCAAGCTGTTGTAATAAATACGAACCTTAGGAGCTTGCTGCTTAAAGCGAATGGTTAGTTTTGAACCCTTCACATCGTCACGAGCCGCTAAATCAAATTTTGCCTTGTGCCATTTGCCTTGGGTGTCCTGGTAGATCACGCGGTCAACTTCAAGGTCGCGGGTATCCAGTACCAGAGTACGAGCAGCGGCATTTTTCCACTTTAGGCTATGCTCAACGAAGCCTTCTAATTGCTTGTCGGCGAAGTCGACATCAAGATCTAAAAACAGGTGTGTGGAGACCACATCGTCTAGGTTGGCATAGGTGTGCTCATCGCTGGCAGCCAGGCTGTGCAGGCTAACGCCGCCAAGCGCTAAGGCAAGAGCAAGAGGTTTTAATTTCATAGCATCCTCAGAACGGGTGAAATAAGAAGTGCTTGTTATATCAGATATAGTCAACGACTGACAGCTATGTCTGTTGGCTGGCTTGGGGTACACTTAGGGCAAATAGCCAAGAGAGACGTTTCCTTTGCCTGCATTACAAAGCCATCATACCTTTGCGCTGGACGTGCCCTGTCAGACGCTTGTGACCATCACAGATCCAGCCCAGCTTCGCGAGTTCGATTACGCCCAAGCGTTTTGTGTGCTCGGCGAGGGTAGCAACACCATCTTTACCACTCCCTATCAAGGTACGGTTATCTTGATCGCCAATAAAGGGGTGCGTATTGAGGAGTTGTCGCAAAGCTGGTTGCTGCATTGTGCGGCGGGTGAAAACTGGCATGCGTTGGTAGAGAACACCTTGGCCTTGAATATGCCGGGGTTGGAAAACCTGGCGCTTATTCCTGGTAATGTTGGCGCCGCGCCGGTGCAGAATATAGGTGCCTATGGTGTCGAGCTGGCGCAGTTTGTCGAGTATGTCGAGGGCTACCACATAGCGCACGGTGAAACCCAGCGCCTCAGTGCCGAGCAGTGCCGCTTTGGTTATCGCGATTCCGTCTTTAAACATGAGCTAAAGGGCCAGTTTATTATTACCCAGGTTGGTTTGCGCCTACCTAAGCAATGGCAGCCGAATATCAGCTACGGACCCTTGCAGGGTTTACAGCAGCCCAGCGCCAAGCAGGTATTTGATGAGGTGGTGGCGGTGCGTCAGGCAAAACTGCCAGATCCTAAGGTACTGGCTAATTGCGGCAGCTTCTTTAAAAACCCCATACTGCCACGCCCTCAGGTAGCCGTTTTAAAAGAGCAATATCCGCAACTGCCCTGCTATGACGTCGATGCCGAGCAGCAAAAGGTGGCCGCAGGTTGGCTGATAGAGCAGGCCGGACTAAAAGGCTTTCATATTGGCGATATCGCCGTGCACGATAAGCAGGCCCTGGTGCTGGTGAATCGCGGTGCGGGTCGGGCTGAAGAATTGCTGGAGATGATCAAGCATATTCAAAGCGTGGTAGCACAGCGTTTCGGCATTGACCTGGAGCATGAAGTGCGATTGATGGGCGAGCTGCAAGAAATTCATGTAGGGGCCACTCATGAAGGCGCCTGACGGTAACAAGCTGGCCATATTACAGGCCTTAAATAAGGGCGAGTTTATTTCCGGGCAAGCCATGGGCGAGCAACTAGGCATTAGCCGTGCCGCCGTGGCCAAGCATATTACGTCCTTGCAGGAAATGGGGCTGGATATTTACAAGGTCAATGGCAAGGGCTATCGCCTCAGTCGACCTTTGAGCCTGCTTAAGCAAGCGGATATCGAGCTGGCCTATCAAGAGTTAGACGGCAGCGGCTGTCATTTTGAAGTACAGCCCATTATCGACTCCACCAACACCGAACTGATGCGCCGGGTGCAAAGCATCGAGGCAAACAATAACAGCGTGCTGGTGGCAGAAATGCAGCAGAAGGGCAAGGGACGGCGCGGCCGCACCTGGCAATCCCCCTTTGCAGCCAACCTTTATTACAGTTATTACTGGCGCTTAGACGATGGCATGCATGCGGCCATGGGTTTATCTATTGCCGTGGGTCTGGCGGTCTATGACAGCCTAAAGGCTTTGTATGATCTAGAGGTGCAGCTGAAATGGCCGAACGATGTGCTGGTCGATGGCCGTAAGTTGGCGGGCGTGCTGGTGGAGCTCGATGGCACCGCCGAAGGACCCTGTCATCTGGTGATCGGCATAGGCCTCAATATTTCCATGCCTCAGGCAGCGGCCGAGCATATCGATCAGCCCTGGTGCGATCTCAACGAGTTCGCCGGTGAGCTGGATAAAAATCAGTTGGTGGCCGTGCTCACCTGCTTTTTACAAAAGCGCCTGGCCCAATATCGCCAAACCGGTCTGCAGGGCATGTATCAGCAGTGGAATAGGGTGCATGCCTTCAGCGGTCAATGTGTCGAGCTTAGCTCGGGCACCAATACCTGGCGTGGCATCTGTGAAGGTATCGACGAGCAGGGCGCCGTGGTGCTGCGCATCGATGGCCAAAGCAAGCGTTACTTTGGCGGTGAGATCAGTTTAAGGGTTAAGTCGACGGGTTAATCATGAAGCTATTAATCGACGCCGGTAATACGGCACTTAAAATGATGCTGACCTCGGGCTTAGAAACGGGGCAGGACATTCAGCTACAGCACGTAGAGCCGCAGGTTGTGCCTTGGACACAGATAGAAGAAGTGGTTATTTCTGCGGTGGCCGACTCAGACGCCTTAAGCGCCTTGGTGAAAGAAGCCGAGACGCAGGGAGTGGGAGTACGTCGCGCTGCGGTGACGGCAAAGTGGCAACAACTTAACTGTGCCTATGACAAATATTCTACTCTGGGCATCGACCGCTGGCTGGCGGTGATCGCCGGTTACTGTACTAACCCCAACGGCTACACCCTAGTGGTTGACGCCGGCACGGCACTGACCCTAGATCTAATCGATGATGCTCATCAGCATCTTGGCGGCTATATTCTTCCCGGTTTAACGCTCAGCGAGCACAGCATAGTGAGCCGCGCCGAAAAGGTTTTTACCCTTGAGGACCAGGTTGCTAGTCCCGAGCCCGGGCGCTCAACCCCGGCAGCGGTGAAAAATGGCGCCCTTATCGGTGCACTCGGTGCCATCGAATATGTGCTGGCGCATCACTGTTGTGGGCAAGGTGTACAATTATTGATCACCGGCGGCGATGGTTTGGCTCTGCATCAACACCTGGGGCAAGGTATTTATCGTCCCCATTTGGTCTTCGAAGGCCTGTGGCAGTGGCAAAAACAAGGGTGAATTGTTTAAAAAAGCTCTGTTTTGGGTGAATAATGAACGTTCGCACCACAAACCTAAACTTTTTTTGATTTTATAGTTGCATCCCAATAAACCTTACTCTAGAATCTCGCCCCGTACTAAAGCAGTGCCGACTTAGCTCAGTTGGTAGAGCAACTGACTTGTAATCAGTAGGTCATCCGTTCGACTCGGATAGTCGGCACCATTTCCTCATCTTGGAAAGGCTTTAGAAAGAATTTTGTGTGGAGGGGTTCCCGAGCGGCCAAAGGGATCAGACTGTAAATCTGACGGCACTGCCTTCGCTGGTTCGAATCCAGCTCCCTCCACCACTCTAAATTCTTGACGGTTAGAGGTAGTTAAGAACAGGTTCCTAGAAAGCGGGCATCGTATAATGGCTATTACCTCAGCCTTCCAAGCTGATGATGCGGGTTCGATTCCCGCTGCCCGCTCCAGTTTTCTGGTGTGCTGATATAGCTCAGTTGGTAGAGCGCACCCTTGGTAAGGGTGAGGTCGGCAGTTCAAATCTGCCTATCAGCACCACTCCAGTCCTGTCTGTCCTGAAATACTTCCTTTGATTTGTCTAAAAAATATTCAATAATGAAGAATTGAATTGATCGTCGTTTTTTGTCGATCGTTTGATATGTAATCTAGATACACAAAAACTGATAGGTTCCGTCATGGCAAAAGAAAAGTTTGAACGCGTAAAACCGCACGTAAACGTTGGTACAATCGGCCACGTTGACCACGGTAAAACAACTCTAACTGCA
>NZ_PQCE01000111.1:0-397 GCF_002964725.1 Pseudoalteromonas sp. T1lg76 | reverse complement strand
GTCACACCATCACTGATGGTGATGCTGTCGACGGTGGCACCGGCTTCGACAACGCCGGAAAGGGTCACGTTGGTTGCTTCGTCTGCGCTTAACAGCTCATCGCCGCCGTCGTCGAACGCAATACCGTTTACGCCATCACCCGTGCTCGGCGCGCCCGTATCCAAGGTGGTGGTATCGGTGACCGTGCCTGTGTTCCCGGCAGCGTCGGTCACTGTCCGTGAGGCTTAACCATACAACACCAAAATGGTGTGAGACTGTTAAGTTAGAAGTTAGAAATTAAAGACTGAAGTAGACACATTACTTATAAAGCTTTCCGAATTTAATACTGATTGCAACAGCGATTAGTAACCAATTTGCTTGGTGACAATAGCGTTCTGGACCCACCTGACCCCATGCC
>NZ_PQCE01000110.1:0-329 GCF_002964725.1 Pseudoalteromonas sp. T1lg76 | reverse complement strand
TACATGGTGCGGAAGGTGAGACTTGAACTCACACATCCGAAGATACTGGAACCTAAATCCAGCGCGTCTACCAATTCCGCCACTCCCGCAATGTATTACTTACATTATGATATGGAACCTAAATCCAGCGTCTTAATCAAGACAACTGCCAATTCCGTACTATCGCAATGTATTATTTACATCCAAATTTATTATGGAAGCTAAGTCCAACGTCTCATTTGCATGTATTAAGATGATAATTTTAGTTCTTATCAAGAACATGGTGCGGAAGGTGAGACTTGAACTCACACATCCGAAGATACTGGAACCTAAATCCAGCGCGTCTACCA
>NZ_PQCE01000109.1:0-354 GCF_002964725.1 Pseudoalteromonas sp. T1lg76 | reverse complement strand
GCCCGGGTGGTGGAATTGGTAGACACAAGGGATTTAAAATCCCTCGCTGGTAACAGCGTGCCGGTTCAAGTCCGGCCCCGGGCACCATTTGACTACTTAGTCAAATGACCTAAGAGTAAAGAATTGTTTAGCTGCTAGAAGGTAAGGCGATCTTCATATAAAACGGCGGTAAACTTTCTTTTTGGAACGCGAGTATAGCTCAGCTGTAAGAAGGTAAGGACGCAACCTTATTCTTATTGCGGTGCGAATATTCCCATTCCGATCATGGAACGCGAGTATAGCTCAGCTGGTAGAGCGCAACCTTGCCAAGGTTGAGGTCACGAGTTCGAACCTCGTTACTCGCTCCAATTTCCT
>NZ_PQCE01000108.1:0-220 GCF_002964725.1 Pseudoalteromonas sp. T1lg76 | reverse complement strand
AAATGGTGCCCGGGGCCGGACTTGAACCGGCACGCTGTTACCAGCGAGGGATTTTAAATCCCTTGTGTCTACCAATTCCACCACCCGGGCGGATGGTCGACTCAAGAGTCGTACATACGAAGCGGAGGAGATTGGAGCGAGTAACGAGGTTCGAACTCGTGACCTCAACCTTGGCAAGGTTGCGCTCTACCAGCTGAGCTATACTCGCGTTCCATAGTGA
>NZ_PQCE01000023.1:0-58058 GCF_002964725.1 Pseudoalteromonas sp. T1lg76 | reverse complement strand
CGTAGAAATGGTAATGCCTGGCGACAACATCAAGATGACTGTTGAACTAATCTGCCCAATCGCGATGGACGAAGGTCTACGTTTCGCGATCCGTGAAGGTGGTCGTACAGTAGGTGCTGGTGTTGTAGCAACTATCGTAGAGTAATAGTTACTCTCAAGAAAAAAGGCCGCTTTTAGCGGCCTTTTTTGTGCCTGAAAGTTGAGAAGACCAGCTTCACGGCCGTGAAGGCTGAAAGCGGAAATAAGCGAGTGAACAATTTCACTCGCGCCGCTTGAAGGCGACGAGCTCTGCGAGGAGCGGGAGGGCGTACAGTAGGCAAGGCGCAGCCTTGCTAGTGTTTGTACACTCCGTGCTTACCGTGGATACCAAAAGCCGCTTCAGCGGCCTTTATCACTTCTGTAATACCTTCTACAGCTTTGAAAGCACTTACTCACCTTTTCCGTTAAAACTCCCCACAGCTCTCTGTGGTGCGATCTTGTCGCGTTGGCGACCCAACGAGATCTCCAATCTCAGCCTTTTTGGGTTCGCCGTGACGAGCATTTTCACATTGATTTTAAAGCGTCTTATCAGTGAATGTCGTCGAAATAGAGCAAATTTGAATGTCTACTTAAAAGCGATGCTGTCACCTAAAGTTAATGTTTTCTTTATTTTCACACGACAGCATTTTAATGGAGTGCATCGCCGATGCAGTTTGGAGCAAATTTGAATGTCTAAGTGGAATTAAGTATGTCGTCTAAATTGTATGAATCTCCAATTTTGGCTGGACATTCAAATTTACTCATCCACGTTGTGTTTTAAATCATAAATTCGGTAAGAGCTTAATAAAATTGACTAAACAGCCACTTAGCGCCAATCTAACGAGATTGTCCCCGACGTTAAAACGCTTATGCCTGAGCTGAAGATCCCCACGAATATTCCCCGTACCCATAGTCGCTTTGGCCGTTGGCTGGGTACCAAGGTGCTGAACTGGTTTGGTTGGCAGGTGGTGGGGGAGTTTCCCGAGCATGGCAAGTTTGTCGCCGCGGTGGCGCCTCACACCTCAAACTGGGATTTTGTTATCGCCATCGCGGTGAAAATGCACTTGCAGGTGCGGATCCGCTTTTTAGGTAAGCACAGTATTTTTGTCTGGCCTTTGGCGCCCTTGTTACGAAAGTGGGGTGGTATTCCTGTCGACAGACGCTCTTCCCATGGCGTGGTGGCCCAGGTGAAGACTCTGTTTGATAACAGCGACGCGCTGATCCTCGGCTTGGCGCCTGAGGGCACCCGCAAATATACGCCGCAATGGAAAAGTGGTTTTCTGCATATCGCCAAGGCGGCAAAGGTTCCCGTGGTGCCCATGGCGCTGGATTACAGTAAAAAGCAGTTTGTGATCATGGCACCGTTAGAGGTTGGAGAAGATATAGATACAACCCTGGCTCAGGTAAAGGCCCTGTTTCCCGCCGAGATGGCGAAATATCCCCAGCAGGTATCGGGCATCAAGTAACACTAAAGTCAGTGGTGTTTTTACATACAGCAAGCGCTATGATGATGAGAAAATAATAATAAATTAGCCCGTTATGTTCTCGATTGGTGTGATAAGCCTGATTGCCCTGGCCTACCTTGGGGTCTTGTTCGCCGTGGCCTGGTATGCGGATAAATTCAAGCACCGCGCCAGTGCTTGGGTTTATGGTCTGTCGCTCGGGGTGTATTGTACCTCCTGGGCGTTTTACGGCACCACGGCGCAGGCCGCCAATAACGGTTGGTGGCTGGCTCCCACCTATACCGGCACCATCTTACTCTTTATATTTGGCTGGCAAATCTATACCCGCATCGCCACCATCTGTCGCCAGCAGCAACTGACCTCCATGGCCGACTTTATTGCCACCCGTTATGGTCAGTCATCCAGTTTGTCGGGCCTGGTGTCACTGATTTCGGTGATCGCCATAGTGCCCTATATCGCTCTGCAGCTAAATGCCACCAGTGCCAGTATCACTATGCTCACCGAGGTGGAGCGCGGGCAAAACGACTATTTCTATCAGGACAGTACCTTTTATATCACCCTGACCCTGGCGCTGTTTGCCATTTTATTCGGAGCGCGAAGGGTACGTCCCAGTGAGCACAATCCGGGCTTGATGGCCTCCATCGCCTTTGAGTCCGTGGTCAAGTTGCTGGCCTTCGTCGGTGTGGGTTTATTTATTTGCTTTGGGTTATTTGACTCGCCTCAGGCCATTTTTGCGGCGGCGCAACAGCAAGAGATAGCGGCGCAGATGCAAACCACCGCCAGTCCGGGTTATGTGTATTGGGTGCATGTGTTGCTCGGCTTATTGGCGACCTTGTGTTTACCACGCCAGTTTCATACCGCTTTTATTGAGCATGATAATGAGCAGCAACTGGCTACCTCGCGCTGGCTGTTCCCCCTTTATCTGTTGCTGATTAACCTCTTTATTTTGCCCATCGCCTATGCGGGCTTGGTGTATTTTCAGGGTCAGGATGTGGGCTACGACATCTTTGTGCTGGCCCTGCCCATTGCCGCCGAGGCACCCTGGGTGTCGCTGTTGGCCTTCTTGGGGGGCTTTTCTGCGGCGACCAGCATGGTGATCGTCTCCACCATAGTCTTGTCTATCATGATCACCAACGACTTTATTAACCAGTTTTTGCTGCGCCGCTCACAGCTGAGTTCGTCCCACCGCGGCCTCTCCAAGTTTAAATTACTACAGGCGCGTCGGGTGGTGATCGTGGTGATCCTGCTACTCAGTTATGCCAGCCACCGGGTACTGGCCGAGGGTAATACCCTGGCCAATATGGGTCTGATGTCTTTTACCCTGGTGGCCCAATTTGCCCCGGCTATGATCATCGGCCTGTGGTGGTCTAAGGCCTCGTGTCGCGGCGCCCAGCTGGGTATTTTAAGCGGCTCGGCGATTTGGTTTTACACCCTGCTGTTGCCAAGCGTGTATAGCGCCCTGTATGGCGAGGCCGTCTGGCTGAACGAGGGGCCTTGGCAGATTTCCTGGTTGGCGCCCAACGATCTGTTTTCCTTGGGTCTGGAGCCTTTAACCCAGGCCGTGCTGCTGTCTTTGGGTGTGAACACATTTGTGTATTTGCTGGTGCCCTTTATCAGCGCGGCGCAGCTGGCCGAGCGCCTGCAAAGCAATAAGTTTATTCTGCGTGGCGTTGAAGAGCGTGACGCCAATATCGCCCTTAGCTATCAAGAGCTGGCGCTGCTATTACAACGTTTTAGCGAGCCGGAACGGGCCGCCGAGCTGGTAGAAAAATACTTCCCCGCCGCCCGCAATCTTTGGAAGGAGCAGGCGCCCACCACGGTGGAAGAGCGGGTCGAGCGGGAAATGTCGGCCCTGGTCGGTGGTGCCTCGGCGCGGCTGATCCTCGATGTGGCTAAGGATGAAAAACGCCAGCCCTTTGAGCAGGTGGCGGAGTTTGTCGATGAGGCCTCCCAGGTACTGCGCTTTAACCGGGATCTATTGCAGGCCACCATAGAAAACATAGAGCAGGGTATTAGTGTGGTCGACAGCGACCTCAAACTTGTGGCCTGGAATCAGGGCTATCAGGAGATGTTTGCCTATCCAAAAGACATGCTGGCGGTAGGGCGACCCGTGGCCGAGCTGATCCGCTTTAATGCCGAGCGTGGCCTGTTTGAATGCCAGCAAATCGAGGCGGAGGTAAGCAAACGCATAGCCCACCTGCGCCGTGGCAGTGCCTATAAATATCGCCGTGAGCACAATGATGGCCGGGTCTTCGAGATGCAGGGTAACCCCTTGCCCGGCGGCGGTTTTGTTACTACTTACACAGATATCAGCGACTTTGTGCAACAGCAACGTGAGTTAGAGCTGGCCAACCTGAATCTGGAAGAGAAAATAGCCGCTCGTACCAGTGAGTTGGTGGCCACTAACTATGCCCTGGTAGCGGCCAAGCGTGAGGCGGAATCGGCTACGGAAAGTAAGACCCGATTTTTCGCCGCCGCCAGTCATGATCTGTTACAGCCCTTTAATGCCGCTAGTTTATTTTGCTCGCTGATGAGCGAAAAGGCGCAGGGCTCGGAATTGGCCGAGCTGGCGCAGAATATTCGCAACTCCCTGGCCAGTGCGGAGGACCTGCTGTCGAGCATCTTACAGCTCACCAAGCTGGAGTCCGGCTCCTTTAAAATCAATAATACAGACTTCTCCCTGACCAGCCTGTTACAACCCCTTGCCAATGAATACGGGGCCCTGGCCAAAGACAAGGGCCTGGCATTTCGCCTGCAGGGCGCCGAGGTAATGCTGAAAACGGACAAGGCGCTGCTCAAGCGGGTGCTGAGCAACCTGTTGAGTAACGCCATTCGCTATACCGAGCGGGGCGAAATCCGAGTGCTGTGCGAGTGTCATGGTCAGCAGTTATCCATTATGGTGGAGGACACGGGAGCCGGTATAGCCAAGCAAGATCAGGAACTGATTTTTGAGGAATTTAAACAGTTGCAGGGTAAGGAGCAGGCTCAGGGCCTGGGTTTGGGACTGGCCATTAGCAAGCGTATTTGTGCCGCTCTGGATATTAATATGACGCTGGGTTCACAGCTCGGCAAGGGCACTCAGTTTACCCTCAACCTGCCATGCTCTAGCCAGGTGCAAAACATAGCGCCAGAGTTCAATGAGCTCAAAGGGCAGGATAATCAACTGGCGGGTCTGCGCATCTGGCTGCTCGATAATGATGACAACGTGTTACAGGCGCTGTCTCAGGTGCTCCAGAATTGGGGATGCAGCGTGGCGCTGGCCAATGATCAGGCGCAGTTGGCGGAGTTGGTCAATGGCGGTGACGCGGATATTCTGATTGCCGACTACCAGCTCGATGATGGCGTCACCGGCTTGCAGGTGATCCAGGCTTTAGGCTTGGAGGAGATGGCAATCGTGATCAACACCGCCAACCATGACGAGGCCATTCGTGAGCGCGTCAGTGATTGCGGTTATCCGCTACTTTATAAACCACTAAAAACGCCCGCGCTCAAGCGTATGCTTAAGCGTTTAAAGCCGAAATAATCTAAATGAGGCGGGCCGAGAGTTACAACTCTTGGCTCATACAGGCTTCGTCATCCGCATCACACATCAGGCCAAAGGTGGCGATGTCACTGGCATCTGGTTCTTTACCTAGTAAGTGTGCAGCGAAGGTTAAAAACAAATCGTTTTGTAGCAGGGTGACCATTTCCATATGATTCAGCCCCGGATATTCATGAAGTCGCCAAGCTTTTGATTTAATGCCCTGCCAATTTTGTGCGGGCGTTACTGTATCGCTAGACGAAATATAAATATGAGCAGGCGTCGCTGAGTTAGTTGCAGCACGTGTGATATCAATGTCTTGTGGCGAGAGTTGTGCTCTTTGATGCACAAGCCCAACCGCTTCTTTCAACGTCTCTTGTGAAACAAAGAATCTGTAGTACGAGTCTCGTGCCAAAACGTTCCACACACCCAAAGCCGATTGCTCAAAGTTAGTCATGGGCGCCACAAGGTGCAGTTCGGCATTCTCTACGTGCTGTGCAACTGCATGTGCAGCCACCGCACCCATTGAAAAACCGATCAGTTTTACATTTTTAGGCTGTTCACGATTAATCATAGAAATAATTGGTGAGACGCTATCTAGGCCAAATTGAAAATGTTCGGATTTTTCGGCACTTTCAATAATAAGCACATCTGCTCCCGACTCTAGATAAAGCCATTCAGCCATGATGGCGAGAATTTCACTAGGTTGTCCGTAACCAGGGAAGATAATCGCCACTTCATTAGCTGGGCTTTTTTGTGTGCCATATTCATTTTTTTTGCGCACATATCGCCAAACTTTATGATTTTCATTCACCTTGACTACATATTTCAGCGAGGTAGAAGTTGCAGTCGTAGAGGGAGCCAAAGTAAATACACCAACACAGTGGCCTTGTTCATCACAAATGGATTTGGATTGAGTGAGCTCATCCAAATTACCTGGTATCGACGGAGCTTTTAAACTTGTAATTTCGTCAGCAACATAAGAAGCGCAACCGCTCAAGCACAAGAGGGCGAGCGGGAGCGAAAGCTTTATCCATAACGGCATGATCTAATTCCATTTATTTTTTTGTCTGTTTTTAGTACAGCTCAGATTAGCGTATCGATAAAGAAGCACACAAGCGCTTTTTGCGGGAGCGCAGTGAGAAAGCAAGAAGCCTAACAGCATAAGCTCCATTGAATGACGAGAATGATTCCTGCTGTATTGCAATGGACGGCAAAGGTCATGAGTCATTTTGGCTTTTTTTGATGAGCGAGATACAGGCATGCTTTTGCACCCCCAAACAGGTGGTGAAAACGCAGTTAACTATATTATTTAGATGAGGAAGTTAGCCTTGCTCGCTTTCGGCCACTGTGGCCATTTGCTTGAATAAAATGCCCGCCTGAGTGCGGTTGTAGACATTGAGCTTTTTCAAAATGGCCGAGACATGCTGCTTAATGGTGGTTTCCTGAATCGACATGGCATAGGCAATTTGCTTATTGAGCATGCCATCGGCGATCATGCTCAGTACCCGATACTGCTGTGGGGTGAGCTTTTCCAGGTTACGGGCAAACTGGGCCTGCTCACTGTTGTCGTCGGTGCAAATTTCCGTTTGTGGCGGTAACCAGTTTTCCCCTTCGATAACCTGGGCTATGGCTTCACTGATCACATCCAGGGATGAAGACTTGGGAATATAGGCACTGGCACCGAGCGCCATGGCTTGTTCAATTATGCTGGGATGTTCATTGGCGGAGACCATGATCACCAGAATATCCGGGTATTGATTGCGCAGTCGCGCTAAGCCTTCCAGGCCTTGAGCACCGGGAATGGTGAGATCTAAAAACACCAGTTCAATCTCCGGATGGACGACAAGGGCACTAAACAGCTCCGATAGATCGCTGGCTTCTAAAATTGGCTCATCGGCCATGGCCTGAGCGGCGGCTTGTTTGAGGGCGCTGCGAAATAACGGGTGATCATCGGCGATAATGGCTTGCACACTGGGCATCCTAAGTTGACTCCATCTTCCTCGTTATAGGGGATTTTATTAGTCGCGGCAAGGGCCTGCGTTAAGTTGCATATGGAAAGGCGGCCATTTGAAACCGGGGGAGGGCTGGCCGCCTTGATACGCAAGAAAGGTTAGAAGTTATAACCCACGGTGAGCGACACGGTGCGCGGGTCACCAAAGTAGCCGATCAAGGTGTTATCGCCACCCAGACCCGGGGTGTACTTACTGACATCCGTGGGATCAGACGCATCCGGGGTGACAAACTGATAGCCGCCGATCATATATTCTTCATCCGTTAAGTTCTTGCCATGGAGGCCAACACGCCAGTGGCCGTCAGTGCTGTACCAGTTAACGCTGAGGTTAAGCAGGCCATAGCTGTCCTGGCTGAGCAGGCTGTCTTCTTCGAATAACACATAGTCGCCACGGTAGTAGTAGTTAGTGTTAAACACCCAGTCACCATGGTCAGTGTATAAGCGATAGGTCGCACCCAGGTTAAAGGTAAGATCCGGGGTGTTTGAGATGCTAAAGCGGTCCGACTTATCAAAGGCTTCGCCGCTAACAGGGTCCGTATCTAACACCTCTTCGAAATCGGAGTCGATATAGCCCATTGACGCATCAAATGTCAGGGCGTCGGTGGCGACATAGTTCAGCTCCACTTCCACCCCGTCCGCCGAGGATTTACCTATATTGCCCAGACGCTGATTAAGCACCGCCGAGCTATCGCCGGGCAGTACTGAAATATACTGGCGGTCTTCATGATCTAAGGTAAAGAAGGTGATATTGGCGCGCAGGTTGTCATTCCATTCACTCTTCATACCCAGCTCGTAAGAATCCACGATTTCCGGGTTGGCCGCAGGCTCTGCGCTGCTTGCACGGGGGTTAAAGGTGCCCGATTTAAAGCCCTGAGCGTAACTGGCGAAGAACATGATGTCGTTATTGTATTGATACTCGACGCCGACACGCGGGGTAAAGCGTGACCAATCTTCTTCATCGTCCAATACGCGATTTTCTTCAAAGTCTGGGCGTTCATAGCCGGGTACCCAGCCAGATTCTGGATAGAGGGTGGCAACCAGGGCGGTGTTATTGACGTAGGCTTCTTTCTTATCCTTGGTATAACGGGCCCCCAGGGTTAATGACCATTGCTCGCTTAGATCCACACTACCCTGAATGTAGGCGGCCTTGCTGGTGGAGTTGCTGCAACCGCTAATTTCGCGGGTGAAGCTAGGGAGTGGGACGCCAACGCCGAGTTTATCGAGCTGCGCGCCCACTTCTAAAATGGCATCGAATACGCCGCATGATTCACCGTCGTAATAGTACAAACCGGACACCAGCTTGTAGTTGTCGCCCTGATGGTTCAGTTGCAGCTCGTGGGTGGTTTGCTCGTCATCATAGATGGCGGGCACATCAAAAATACGTAACGCGGTATTATCAAAGTCGATATTGGTTGGCGAATAACTGTCGCGCTTCGCGCCTATATATTTAAACGAGGTGTCGTCGCTCATGTCCCAGCGTGCGGTCAGGCTATAGCCTTCCAGCTCCACCTTGTTCCAGGTCGGCATACTGGTGTAAGAGTCATAGACATCATCCGGCACTGGGGCATCGGTCAGTATGCTGGGTAATAAGCGATAGCCGCCTTTGGCGTTGGAGTCATCATCGGTTTTATCCCAGCCGAGGCGGAAGAACAGATCTTCCGTGGGGCGATATTCCAGGGTCAGGCGCGCTGCGGTAAGATCCTTGTTGTAGTTTTCCTTATCCTGACCATCCAGATCCGACACCAGGAAATCACCAAAACCGTCGCGGTTTAAGGTGGCAAAGCCGTAACCAACGTAAAGCTGCTCGTCAATCAGTGGAATTTGCCCGGTGATCTTCAAATCTCTTTGGTTGTAGCTGCCCACAGTACCCTGGATATCAAAGGTCATATCGCCGGTCATTTCCTTGGTGACATACTTCACCGCGCCGCCAATGGTGTTTTTACCGTAGAGTGTCCCCTGTGGGCCACGTAATACTTCAATTTGCTGGACATCCAATAAATCCAGCACCGCACCCTGAGGGCGAGCCACGTAGACATCATCTATGTAGATACCCACACCCGGCTCATAACCCCACAGCGGGTCCTGCTGACCTACACCGCGAATAAAGGCGGTGATGGTGGAGTTGGTACCGCGGCTGGCCTGCAAGGTGGTGTTGGGTGAAAACTGCTGTACCTCGGTCATCACCGAAATACCGTTTTCCTGTAATTGCGCGGCGCCGATAGAGGTCACGGCCACCGGCACTTCTTGCAGGTTCTCGACCGTTTTACGGGCGGTAACCTCGATGCGTTCCAGCTCGGCTTTTTTTACTTCTTCTTCTGCCAAGGCCGTTGGGCTTGCCAGTGCACTTGTGAGTGCCGCCCCAATCGCTAAGGCTAGACTAGAGCGGCGTAGACTGTATGTGTTCATCCTGTATCCCCTGTTATTGTCGTTGTCCGTGCGCCGGTATTGTTATGGGTCGTCACGGTATGGGTTTGTTTTAAAAATATTAATTAACTGTGACTTTAGGGGAAAAATGCGACGAGGGGGTTAGTACCTTAGTACTATCGCCGCTACAGCCCTTTATTTATGGGGTATAGAGCAATTCTATAACCTTAGTACTATGTATTTTAACGGATTGTGGGGCCACACTGATTGCCAGTGTTGTTAACAGAAACAGCTGCTATGCTAGCTCTGATAACTAAAACAATAATAATTCGAGGAGCACTTCTATGCTCAGTATGATTGGCCTTATCGGCGGTCTGGTACTACTTATCATTCTTACCCTGCGTGGCGTAAACCTGTTTATTGCCGCCCCCTTGTGTGCCCTGTTGGTGGCGCTGAGCGGCAATATGGCGCTCTTTCCCGGTGAGAATGTGTCTTTAGACTTTGTCAGCACTTATATGAACGGCTTTGCCGGTTTCCTCAGTGCCTGGTTCTTTATGTTCTTGCTCGGCTCCCTGTTCGGCAAGTTTATGGAAGACAGTGGCGCCGCGGACAGCGTTGCCCGTGCCATAGTCAACAAGCTGGGCATGAAGCACGCGGTACTGGCCGTGGTGATTGCCTGTGCGGTACTGACCTATGGTGGTGTCAGCGTCTTTATCGTCGCCTTTTCCGTGTATCCCATGGCCTTGAGCCTGTTTAAAGACGCCAACCTGCCACGGCGCTTTATTCCCGCGACCCTGGCCTTTGGCTCGGTGACCTTTACCATGACCTCGGCGGGCTCGCCGGAGATTCAAAACTGGATCCCCATCAAATATCTGGGCACCTCGCCCTATGCGGCCTGGGAAGTCAGTTTGTTCGTTGCTGTGTTTATGGCCATCGCCGGTTACTGGTGGCTGAAGAAGATGATCACCAAGGCGGTAGCTAACGGCGAGTGTTTCGAGGCTCGTGAAGATGATCCGGAAATTCCCGAGCGCGACTATCCGCACCCAATCACCGGGGTGATCCCGCTGCTGGTGGTGCTGCTTTTATCCTTCACCTTGCACGATGTATTTCAGCAAAGTGCGTTGATTGTGGCGCTATTAGGCGGCGTTTTGACGCTATTGATCATCAACTTCAAGCATTTCCACAATCTAGCGGGGGCCATTAACGAAGGCACAACCGGGGCGCTGGTGGCCATAGGCAACACCAGTGCCGTGGTGGGCTTTGGTGCGGTGGCCAAAAACACCGAGGCATTTCAGGTGGCGGTGGAAGTCATGACCAATATGCCGGGCAACGAATTGCTCGGCGCGGCAGTGGCCGTTAGTGTGATTGCCGGTTTGACCGGCTCGGCATCAGGCGGTCAGGCCATAGCCCTGCCGTTAGTAGCGCCTCATTACCTGGATGCCGGTGTTAACCCGGAGCAATTACACCGGGTGGTGGCGATCAGTTCCGGGGCATTGGATACCTTGCCGCACAACGGTTATGTGGTGACCACTATCCGTGCCATCTGTAAAGAGACGCACCAGCGTGCCTACTGGTCTATGGCCGCATTAACGGCCGTGGTGCCGCTGATTGGCGTTGCCCTTGCATTAGCCCTATTTATCTTATTTTAAGGAACGAACAAGATGTCTATGTTACGAGTTATTGGTGTTGTCTTAATTGTTGTAAGCCAGTGGGCCTGGGCTCAGGGCGAGCCTCTGCTGGTGGAAAAACAGCGTTTCGCCTTTGCAAATTACACCACGGAGTCGGGCGTCACCTTGCCCGAGGTGCAGGTGGGGTGGGAGAGCTACGGCACCCTTAATGAAGCCAAGGACAATGTGATTTTGATCACCCATTTCTTCTCCGGCACCTCCCATGCGGCGGGTAAATACAGCGCGGATGATGCTTTGCCCGGGTATTGGGATGCCATTATCGGTCCGGGTAAGGCCATAGACACCAACAAGTTTTTTGTGATCAGCTCGGACACCCTGGTTAACGCCAACTGGCACGATAAAAACGTGATCACCACGGGCCCGGCCTCCATCAATCCGAAAACCGGTAAGCCCTATGGCCTGGATTTCCCCGTGGTCACCATAGGCGACTTTGTCGAAGTGCAAAAACGTTTGCTCGACAGCCTGGGGATTGAAACACTCCACGCCGTCATTGGCGCTTCCATGGGCTCTTTCCAGGCGCTGGAGTGGTCGGTGCGTTACCCAGACAAGGTTGAGCGACTGGTTCATGTGATTGGTGCGGCGAAAATGGATGCCTGGACGGTACCTGCGCTGGAGAAGTGGGCCTTGCCTATTCGCCTGGACGCAAACTGGAATAACGGCAATTACTATGAGGGTGAGCGCCCGCTGGCCGGTGTAACCGCCACCATGCTTAACATCACCCAGGACGCCATGCACCCGGAAAGTTATAAGGCCAGCTTCCCGAACTTTAAAGTGCAGGACGAGGGCGCGAAAAAAGACATACGCATCCTGCCAGCCATCAACCAGACCCTGCATGAGCGTGCCCTGGCTCGAGCGCAAACCCAGGATGCCAACCATATTCTCTATTTGGTACGCGCCTCGCAACTATACAGCGCCGGCATGCAGGAAGACCTAAACGCAGCGGCACAAAAAATTAAGGCCAAGGTGCTGCTTATGCCCGCCAGTAACGACTTGTTGTTACGCCCAGGCCCGGTGCGCGCGTTTGCCAAGCTGCTTAAAGAGCAAGAGAAAGATGTAAAAATCGAGGAAATTGAGGGTATCTGGGGTCATCTTGACGGTATTTTTTCCATTCAAACCAAGGCCCAGGTGATCGCCGAATTCTTAGCGGAGTAATTATGAGCAAACGAATTTTAATTACCGGTGCCGCCAGTGGCATTGGCCGCTATGTGGCGGAACACCTGGGCAAACAAGGCCATGAGATCTTACTGACCGATCTCGATGGTGAGCGCGCCAAGGCCGAGGCCGAACTGCTCCAACAGCAGGGCATTCGTGCCCAGGGCCTGGCGCTGAATGTGGCGGATCTTGCCTCCCTCGGGGACTTTATTGCCAGGCAGCCGACCATAGATGTGCTGATCAATAACGCCGGTGTTCAATACGTTGAGCGTCTAGACGACTACCCCTTGGATAAATGGCAGCTGTTGCAGGATGTGCTGCTCAATGGCCCGGCCATGCTCACCAAGGCTGTGCTCCCGGCGATGCGAGAGCAAAACTTTGGCCGTATTATCAATATCGGCTCTATTCATGCCCAGGTGGCCTCCAAGTATAAGTCGGCCTATGTGTCGGCTAAGCATGGCCTTATTGGTTTGGGCAAGGTGCTGGCGCTGGAGACCGGGGATGTGGATATCACGGTCAATACCATTTGCCCGGCCTATGTAAAAACACCCTTGGTCGAGGCGCAAATAGCCAGCCAGGCCAAACAGCATGGCATCACGGAGCAGGAGGTGATCGACACCATAATGCTGGCCCCCATGCCTAAAAAGGCCTTTATCGGCCTGGATGAAATCGCCCACACCGTTGACTTTTTAATGGCGGATGCGGCGCGCAATATTACTGCCCAAGCCATCGCCCTTGATGGCGGCTGGACGGCGCAATAGGAGAGAAGATGGCAGGTTTTAATAAGGTAGTGAACAGCTACGGTGAAGCTATGGCGGGCCTCGAAGACAATATGACGGTTATCGCCGGCGGTTTTGGCCTTTGCGGTATTCCCGAGGGCTTGATTAAAGAAATCAAAAACAAGGGCACCACCGGTCTGACGGTGGTTTCCAATAACTGCGGCGTCGACGGTTTTGGTTTAGGCATATTGCTTGAAGATAAGCAGATCCACAAAATGGTGGCCTCTTATGTGGGTGAAAACTCCTTGTTCGAGCAGCAATTGCTGAGCGGTGAGCTGGTGGTGGAGTTAACCCCTCAGGGCACCCTGGCGGAGAAAATGCGTGCCGGTGGCGCCGGCATCCCCGCGTTTTACACCGCAACCGGAGTAGGCACAGTGGTGGCCGAAGGCAAGGACATCAAGCAGTTTGCTGGCCGCGACTATGTGCTTGAGCCCAGTATTGTCGGCGACTTTGCCATAGTGAAGGCGTGGAAGGCGGATCGCTACGGCAACTGCATCTATCGTCATACGGCGATGAATTTTAACCCCATGGCCGCCACCGCTGGCAAGATCACCGTGGTTGAGGCGGAAGAAATCGTCGAGCCCGGGGAGCTGGAGCCCAGTCAAATTCACACCCCGGGTATTTATGTACAACGCGTGATTCAAGGTCAGTTTGAAAAGCGCATCGAAAAACGTACGGTGCGAGGAGCATAACCATGGCACTGACACGAGAGCAAATGGCGCAGCGCGTCGCCCAGGAATTACGCGACGGTTATTATGTGAACCTCGGCATAGGCATTCCTACCCTGGTTGCCAACTATGTGCCCAAAGGCATAGATGTGATGCTGCAATCGGAAAACGGCTTGCTGGGCATGGGCGAATATCCGCTTGAGGCACAAGTGGATGCGGACATGATCAACGCCGGTAAGGAAACCGTGACCGCCCGCACCGGTGCTGCGATTTTTAACTCCGCCGAAAGCTTTGCCATGATCCGCGGTGGTCATGTGGACTTAACCGTGTTGGGCGCCTTCGAAGTGGACCAAAACGGCAACATCGCCAGTTGGATGATCCCCGGCAAGCTGGTCAAAGGCATGGGCGGCGCCATGGACCTGGTGGCGGGCGCCAAAAATATTATCTGTACCATGACTCATGCCAGCAAGCATGGCGACTCAAAACTGCTGACCCAGTGTTCACTGCCGCTGACGGGCGTGGCGTGTATCAATAAGGTGATCACCGACCTGGCGCTGCTGGAAATTAAGGACGGTGCGTTTCACCTGCTTGAACGCGCTCCCGGCGTAACTGTGGAAGAGATTAAAGCAAAAACCCAGGGCAAGCTCATCTGCCCGGAACAGGTGCCTGAGATGCAGTTTTAGGTTTCTCCCGATTCTAAATTGCACGACCAAACACCCAGCTAGCCTGCTCTGCTGGGTGTTTTTATGAATTCATCACAAACCGACACAAACGCAAGCTGAGGGGTTTCAAGCAGGAGGTGTGCTAAGGTTTAAGGGCTATTAACCAAGGTGCGACAGAGATCTAAATGAATAATGTCATTCTCGAGTCTGTTATCACTTGCCCAGCGTGCGGCGCAAAGAAGCGGGAAACCATGCCAACGGATGCGTGCCAATTTTATTATGAGTGCTCGTCTTGCCACACCCTGTTAAAGCCTTTACCCGGTGACTGCTGCGTGTATTGCTCATATGGCTCGGTTAAATGCCCACCGATACAAAAAGATGGCAGGTGCTGCGGTTAATAACACTCAAATAAAATCGGGCAGCGATTGCCACGGCTATAGCCTAGATTCCCCCCTTGTAAAAGCTGCTTACATTTTATTCGGTGCAACCCCTGTTTAATTCCGTCATGCTAGGTCCATCAAGAAAAAGGAGAAAGCACAATGCGATGTCATGAAGTTGATTATGAAATTATCGGCCATTCGATGCAGATGGTGGAAGTGGAACTGGACCCAGGTGAGGCGGTGATCGCCGAAGCAGGGGCGATGAACTACCTTGAAGACGGCATTCAATATGAAGCCAAAATGGGTGATGGCTCACAGGTCAATCAAGGCTTTATGAGCAAGCTGTTTAGTGCCGGTAAGCGCATGATCACAGGTGAATCCCTGTTTATGACCCACTTTACCAATCAGGGCATGGGTAAAAAACGCGTTGCCTTTGCCGCTCCTTTCCCGGGCAGTATTGTGCCCTTAAATATGGCCGAGTTGGGTGAGCAGGTGTTCTTACAAAAAGACTCCTTCTTGTGCGCGGCACTGGGCACCGAGGTCAATATCGCCTTTCAGCGTAAATTAGGAGCCGGTTTCTTTGGCGGCGAGGGCTTTATTTTGCAGCGCTTGGAAGGCGACGGTATGGCCTTCGCCCATGCCGGCGGCACTGTGGTTGAGAAACAGCTTAACGGTGAAACACTGCGTCTCGATACCGGTTGTGTGGTTGGCTTTACCGGTGGTATCGAATTTGATATCGAGCGGGTGAAGGGGTTACGCTCTATGTTCTTTGGCGGTGAAGGCTTGTTCCTCACCACGCTGCGCGGCCACGGCACCGTGTGGATCCAAAGCCTGCCATTCTCACGCTTGGCCGATCGTGTGCTTGAGCACGCGCCTAGAGCCGGGGGTGCACGCCAGGGCGAGGGCTCGGTCCTTGGCGGCATCGGCGATATGATAGGCGGCGATTAATTCACGCCGCCTCGCCTTACTTACTGGCAATGCCGCACAGGTATTGCCATTCTTCCTCGGTGACCGGCATCACGGACAAGCGCCCGGATTTTTTCAGCGCCAGCTCTTCGATGGCCGGGTCGGCCTTGATCGCCTGCAGGGTCACCGGCTTGTTAAAGGTTTCCCTGTACTGCACATCGACACTAAACCAGCGTGGTGCCTCGGCCGTGGCTTTAGGGTCATAGTAATCGCCACTGGCATCGTATTGTGATGGATCCGCATAGGGGCCGTTCACTATCTCGGCCACGCCGACTATGGCCGGTACCTTGCAGCTTGAATGATAGATAAACACCTTGTCGCCCACCTTCATGCCATCGCGAATAAAATTACGGGCCTGATAATTACGTACGCCATCCCACACCGTGGTGCCGTTCGGCGCCGCTTTTAGGTCTGCTAATGAAAATGCATCGGGCTCTGTTTTGAGTAGCCAATAAGCCATGTTGGGTCCTGTGCTGAGCTAGGTAATCGGGTTCATTGTATAGTATTATCATTGTATTAGCTGCAATGTGGAAATGAGGACACAATGAGCCAAGCATTAGATAATTTATTGTCGCTGTTAAAACTGGAAGAAATCGAGTTGGGCCTGTATCGCGGTGCCAGCCAGGACCTGGGTTTTAAGGCCGTTTTTGGCGGTCAGGTTATGGGTCAGGCACTCTCGGCGGCGAAGGAAACCCTGCCCGAAGGGCGCGTGGTGCATTCCCTGCATTCCTATTTTTTA
The DNA here is from genome assembly GCF_002964725.1 of Pseudoalteromonas sp. T1lg76. NCBI lineage: Bacteria > Pseudomonadati > Pseudomonadota > Gammaproteobacteria > Alteromonadales > Pseudoalteromonadaceae > Pseudoalteromonas > Pseudoalteromonas sp. T1lg76. The sequence continues at coordinate 41,645 of NZ_PQCE01000023.1, read as the reverse complement.
CGCCCCGGCGATGCCTCGCGTCCCATTGTGTATGATGTGGAAAACATCCGCGACGGTAAGAGCCTGAGCACCCGCCGTGTCAGTGCCATTCAGTACGGCAAGCCGATTTTCTATATGACTGCCTCTTTCTCCGGCGACGCCCAGGGCCTGGAACACCAAAGCACCATGCCGGATGTGCCGGCACCGGAAGGCCTGCGTTCGGCATTGGAATTTTACCAAGAGCATGCGCACCAAATTCCCGAGCCTATTCGTAACAAGTTTATCAGCGAAAAGCCCATCGACATGCGCCCGGTGAATTTCCAAAACCCCTTTAAGCCGCAGGTGGCCGAGCCGATTAAGCATATCTGGTTTAAGACCAATGGCGAGATGCCGGACGACCAGCGTATTCACAACTATTTGCTGGCCTATGCGTCGGACTTCGAGTTTTTACCAACAGCACTTCAGCCGCACGGTAAGTCCTTTATGCACCCAAAAATGCAGGTAGCCACTATCGATCACTCCATGTGGTTCCACCGTCCATTCCGCATGGACGAATGGATGCTCTACAGCGTGGACAGCCCCAGCGCCAGCTGTGGCCGCGGCCTGGTGCGCGGCCAGTTTTTTGACCGCAAGGGCAATCTGGTTGCTTCTACCATTCAAGAAGGTGTGATGCGCGAGCGCTAGGGGGTTAAAACTGCCGCGCTCATCATGACGGCGTTAAAAATCGCTTTAAAGTCTTCGCGATACCTGTAGGTCAGGTTTCAACCTGACAATTCTCGTCGCCCAACGCGACAAGATCTATCAGCGACCACCGCTGTCTGCAGTTCGACAAACAAAACCGCCATAGTCAGGCTAAAGCCTGACTTACAAACTCAAAAGGCATGCGCGACTTATCACGTAGCCACCACAGTGCTTTTTCCTTGATAGCTCTGATGTCGCCAAAGTGTTGCGCGGCATACAAATGGAGTTGCGTGCTAAAATCAGGAACAAATTTACATCTGGTTGATATTTATGCTATCAAACAAGGGGAGCTAGGAATTCTGGCTTTTTGTTAAAAATAAAAAAGGGAATTTTTATATGGTACTTAGTAATTCTATATCCCGCCCCATTGTATTTCTAGCATTGAGCTTATTGTGCTTATTTCACTTCCCCGCAAACGGGCAAGCGTCTGGTGAAAAAGTAAAAAGTGCACAGATTGGTTTTTGTGAAAACTGCACTGATACGGAAGTCATCAACCTAGTCAAAAGCTGGTCTAAACCACACTCAAATCCGACTCAATGCACTGGTGGACTTAGAGTTGGTGATTGTCAGCTCAATGATGACAATCTTGAGGTGCACTGGTTTTATGTAATAGATACAGCAAATAACAAGAAATATAAGTATGTCGCTAATGTGTATCCCTTTACTGAGGTCTTAATCCCTCAAAATAACGACTTGGCTAAGGATGATATTAGTTTCATGGAGAGTTTTGAGCAGTACTTCAAGCGCTTGAATGTAGCAATTGACGATATGCAGACAGTTTCCCATCAATTTTTGCCAGCATCACTTTTAAATTCGAATTTATACGGTACTTCCATAGGTGTTGATAACAATTTGTCGAGCACTCAATCAATCGATCCAGGCCTGGAAATAAATTGTGCATTAAAGGAAAACCAGTCTCAGTTCTACGGGCTATTTGTGAATGATAGAACTGGGTTGTATGACCTACAAAAACGTGCAAACGATTTTTTTCGGAATAACTTTAATGATGTTGCATCTTGGGATTTTAGCGCAAGTTTGGCACTGGATGGTGTGTTAAAACGTATTATGGCGCAGGGTGAAGTCGAGATGAAACGAACAGAAAAGGAACCTGTTATTCCGCAAATGTATGTGGTTGAGCTTAATGGTGGGCAGGGAGGAAGAATCGTGTATGATATTGCTTTCCCTAAAAAGGGTATTGTCAGCACAGCTATCATGAAATTCAATGAGGAATGGTCTCAAGATGCCCAAGGCCAAACCATAAATCAGAGTATTGCGCGACTCAAAGAAGGGAGAGTAGGTTTTATAAAAAATCCATGTGATGCGCAAGCCTTAGCTAAATTGGCGGTGCAGAATGGTTACGCTCCAAGCTCTTCTGCGGGGGGAGGCGGTGCAGGGGTTATAGGTGAAGATTGGGCTCCGGGAAACCAATGCAACCAGTTGCCATATTATTACACCGAAGCCAGATATATTTATACGGTTATTCGTCAACCTGACGGCTCGACTTATATAGATGTACAGACTCAGTTCCAGGAAAAGGTGACTAGAATAGGATGTGATTGAAGCCTGTTAAAAATCTGAGATCGAAAGCGCGAATCTAAACGGGAAGGGGTGATACCTGTTAGTTTGGTGGGGCTTGACTTGGTTTTACAGCGCTGTAATTGCGTGCAATAAAAAATTAATATAACTTGTTGATATTATTTGACTTGATGGTAAAAGGCTGGCTGGGAGAGTTACGCTAAAACGTAATAAAAAAACTAGTTCTTGTTAGATGCAAGACCTGACCCCGATATCTTCGACTTTAAGTGGTAGTAAAATTACTTTGCTATCACTTAAATTTTGGGTGAATGTAAAATGACGATTTCGTATAAGAAAATGTATTTGCTGATTTTTTTATTTTGTTCAATGAGCTCTGAAATCTTGTTAGCAAATGAGTATATGCCTTTTATTAAAGAAAAAAGTTTTCAAGAGCTAAATCATGAATCAATAATAAGAAAAGGCCATTGTTTGAGTGGTTTATTTAACAATTATAAAGACTGGAGAAAAGAACTGGTCGCTCTTGGAAGAGTTACTGACAAAGAATTTGAAAAAAGACTGACTGAAAAAGAGTACGACTATTACAAGTCATCAGTGAACTGTGCTTCTATTATTTATAAAGTTCAAAATTATTATGTTCGCGGTTTTGTTCTTTATCCAAAAGAGCAAAGGCTTTCTAGGTTGCCAGCTATTGTTTTTAACCGAGGAGGCAGTGATTTGCATCGCCATACAATAAAGGTTGGGGATTTATTTTTACTACCGTACCAGCTTGCGGCAGCTGGAAATGTTGTCATTGCCAGCCAGTACGGTGGTGCTCAAGTTTGGCCTGAAGATAGAGAGTTTGACATTGGAGTAGATGAATTTGGCGGGCAAGAATTACAAGACGTGCTTGCTTTGGTGTCAATTTTAAAGTCAATGCCAATGGTAGACATTGAAAAGCTGGGAATGGTTGGCTGGAGTCGAGGCTCTATGATGTCTATGTTGGCATTAAAAAACGGTGAAAAAATAAAAAGCATGGTTATAGGTGGATCATTGGTTGATTTATCTGCAACGGTAAAAGAAAGGCCTGAGTTTGAACAGCAGGTTTTAAAAAGGTTAATTCCAATGTACGCAAATAATAAAGACAAGGAGCTTTTTAATCGTTCTGCAATCAATTGGTATAAAGAGTTGCCTAGCATTCCACTTCTTATGCTGCATGGAGAAGATGACCAATATGTAAATCCAGAGCATGCAAGGCTATTTCATTCGTTATTTTCAGAGCAAAATAAACAAGCTAAATATATTGAATATCCAAATGGATCGCATACCTTGATAGAGCAGAGTGATAAGGTTCAAAGAGAAATAATTAACTGGTTTGCGAATACTCTTTGATTTAAAGGCGGTAAGAGCTTTACGTGCTTCGCGAGTTAATATTGCATGAAGGGGTTAGGCCTTGTTTTTTGCACATTGTGCATATTGGGCAGTTCAAAACCGGACCCGCTTAGACTTTTGCTGTCCATGGCGGCAAAGCCTCGCCTACAACCACAAACTCCAACCCACCTCAAGAACTCCGGAGTGTCGGGGCGCCTTTGGGGGCTGTCGCCACCGCGACAATATCTTTTAAATTAACACCGCTGTCGGCGCAGAGCACCGACCTACAAACCGCAGTAGGCGGCCAGACAAAATCAATATGCCCGCAAGGCTAGAGCCTCACCTACAACAAACTCTAACCCACCTCAAGAACACCGATGTGTCAGTGAATTCCCCTTACATTGCATCCGAAGCGTGATGCGAGAAGAGTAATCAGCCCGCTAGGCTGAAAGCGGAAACAAGAGAGTGAACAATTTCACTTTAGCCGCTTGAAGGCGACGAGCTCTGCGAGGAGGGGGGCCGCGGGCGAAAACATGCCCAGTACATGGATGTGCTGTGCATGTTGGTTACGTTCATTTCGAGTATAGCGTTGAGGAAAGAATGCAATGTCGGGATAGGGGGGATTCCAAAGGGGTAATCGTATCATTTCCCTTTTGGGTGTCGTCGCCACCGCGACATGATCTATCAATAACCATCGCTGTCGGCGCAGAGCACCGACCTACAAAGAACGCCACAGTCTCCGGCTCAACAAATCTAACAGGTATTGCCCGTTCCCCCTGACATTTGCGCTGAGCATGTGGGGTGAGTAGCACAACTTGACCTTGGATGGTCAAGTTAAGCGAATCGAGGCAAGGATAGCCGAGTTTCGCTGCGTGCGTTAGTCACACAACACGCGCAAGCAATTAGCAAATGTTGGGGCGCCCTAGGAGTTGTTAGAGGAAATGGGCGCGCATTTCCTCTGACCCGAAGTCGGCGGCCCGACAAAATCTATCAATTACCACCATAGTCGGCGCAGAGCACCGACCTACAAAAAACGCCATAGTCGGCGGCCCGACGACCTAGAAAGGCCTAAGCCTGACCTGCATGCATCGTCGCTATGGCATCACTAATCGACTGCCACAACCTGGCCGGCAGCAACTGCTGCAGATCCTGATAGAGGGCAACCAGCTCGTCGGTATGGGCGAGGGCGTTGTCGCGCTGATGCACCAAGCCCTGCTCTTTAAGGCTGGTAATAAAGCCGGTCAGTACCTTCTTATCAAAGAATTCCGGGCTCTTAATGCCATGCAAGGTGCCCAGGCGGTTAGCGATTACGGCGCCTTCTTTTTCCAGCTCAGATGGGCTCATATCGCCGCTTTGGCTTAATAAGCCTATAACTATGGCGTAGCGCAGCAGGGTGTGGTGTACCACCTTGCCGAGCATTTCCAGCGTCGCCTGGTTGTCACCCGCTTTGATCACTTCTAGCTGCTCGCCATGCTGGCGAATAAGGCCCTGTTCGGCAAAGCTGGCGAGAATCTTGTCGATGTAGCCTTCGTTCAGCTCGGGCAGGAACCATTCCTTGGCAAACAAGGGGTAGAGGCGTTGAACCTGTGCCTTGCACTCGCTAACAGTGATGCTGTGGTGGTTAAACAGCTGCTGGGCGATGACGCTGGGCACCGCAAACAGGTGCAGCACATTGTTGCGGTAGTAGTTAAACAGGGTGCGCTCTTTTTCTTTAATGGCAATGATGTCGCCAAACGGGTCGTTGACCACATCAAACTTATTGAGCGTCAGCGCGTGTTCGAGCAGCTCGGCGCTGTTTTGCTGGGGCAGGGTTAACTTGTCGCTGAGCGGCGCATCGCGGTGCAGGCGCAGATAGAAATCCATCTGCTCCAACAGTTGTGACTTACTGAGCGCAAACTGATCATTGGTTAACAAGATGGTGGCCAGCAGGTTCACTGAGTTCAATGCCGCGGCACTGTTGATATTCAGCATGATCTCGTCGGCCAGATTGCTGACCTGTTTACCCAGCCAGGCGGGTTTTTGCACATCCGTGGGGTGAATCGCCTCGCGCCAGTTCGGCTGCTGCTCATTGAGGAACTGGTTGATATTGATGGGCGCACCAAAGTTCACGTTGCCGCGACCATAGTTCTTGAGGTTTTTAATGGCCTTGAAAATACCCAGCACGGACTCGTTCTTTTTATTGTCGCCGGCCAGTTCTTTTAAGTAGGTGTTGATCTCCATCACATGCTCATAGCCGATATACACGGGCACTATGCTGATTGGGCGGTCAATGCCGCGCAGCATGGCCTGCAGGGTCATGGCCAGCATGCCTGTTTTTGGTGGCAACAGGCGACCGGTGCGGCTACGCCCACCTTCGGTGTAGAACTTCACCGAGTAACCCTTAATAAAGAGCTGGCTCAGGTATTCCTTAAACACTGCCGAGTACAGCTTATTACCGCTGAAGGAGCGGCGAATAAAGAAGGCGCCGCTGCGGCGGAATATGGGCCCGGCGGGGAAGAAATTCAGGTTAATACCGGCGGCGATATGCGGCGGCACCAGGCCCTGGTGATAAATTACATAGGTCAGCAGCAGGTAATCCATATGGCTGCGGTGGCAGGGCACATAGATGATCTCATGACCCTTGTCGGTCAGCTCGCGCACTTGCTCGGCATAGTTCACATCGATGCCGTTATAAAGCTTGTTCCACAGCCAGGTAAGAATGCGGTCGCCAACACGCACCATGGCATCCGAGTAGTGGGCGGCGATCTCATCGAGCAGACGCAGGGCGTTTTGACGCGCTTCTTCATGGCTCAAGCCCTTCGCCTTGGCTTCATCGGCAATGGCTTTTTTAATGGCGGGTGAGGCCAGCAGAGAGTTAAACAGGGCTTCGCGCGACGGCAGTTTGGGGCTGGTGGCGGCGAGCTTTTGGCGACGGAAATGCACCCGGGCCACGCGCAGCAGTTTTTGCGGCAGCTCGTCCTTATCGCCCTTATCGTGCACCAACTGGGTTAAATCCAGGGGCTGACTAAAGCGAATAAGGTTATCGCGACCGGAAAACAAGACCACAAAAAACTTGCGGAATCGGCTTGGCGTCAGGGAATGAGAGATCAGCGTGCCTAAGCCCGGCTTTTCTTTACCCGGGTTGCGGCCCCAAAGAATGGTGACCGGAATAATCTGGATTTTTTGCTCTGGCTGTTTGGCCAGGGCATCGAAAATCGCCTTGCCCTGTTGCAGGGCGCAACTGGGACGGCTTTTATTACCAAATAAAGGTGGCGGATTCTGAATACCGATAAAGCGCGGCAGCTCGGTGTCGGCCAGATTCTGCTCCTGAGTTGGGTCGGGTAAACCCAGTTTGCGGCATACCTTAGCCAGGGCGGCGATATCAAGGCGCGAGTTTAAGCGGCCAATGTAGAAGGTCGGTACCGAGGTATCGAGCTCAAAGTCGGCGATCGGCTGCTGCGGCAGCACCTTGGATCGGACACAAATGGCATTTAAGCAGCGGGCCAGAAAGTCGACGCTGCGGTTTAAAATCTTCATTTACACTCACTCGCTTAACCACATTACCAAGGGGCAATAACAGATCAGGTAATGTCGAATACCAATTAATTAATACCTTGCACCATCCAGCGCGTTAAACGACGTCCTGGCTTGGTTAAAAATTATTTATACAGAACAACTATATACCATAATTTTAGCCTTGCTATCCCGCGTCTCTATCCGACACTATGGCCGCTTACTTTATTAATGCAATTGGTATCAGAAAACACAAAAAAGGGCGTAAATGATACCAAGTTATAACTGGACTGACCATTTCTGTAAGCCGACTTTGCGCCTGACCTGAGCTTGCGCCCTAAAGGTGTCGCCTAGCTTTATCGCTATGAGATATTGCGCGGTACACAAAATGATCAGGCCTTAAGCTTGCTGTCAGTTAAAAATCTAGATAATTACGACTAATGGTTGCGATAAACGCACCAGGCTCGGTATTTAGTCGTATCCCTGAGGCTGAATTCTGTGTTACGGCAGGCAAGAAGGATGGATACGCGGCGCTTGTCGAGCATTTCGTCCTTCTTGTCCACTGTACCCATCCCCCGCTGAAAAAACTGTTGCATTTATCACCAATCTCTCTATAATACGCAGACTTTCTTTGCCTTAGGTGTCTCACCAAGGACTTGGAAAGCTAGATATAGCTTGGATTTCAAGCATAAACAGGAGCTCCGATTTGGAGCTCAATGGTAGAAAATAAAAGGACAACCGACTTCTTAGTAGTAAGTAAGTTTCGGGTGTTTTTTTATGCTCTTTTTAAATGCTCTTTTTATTGAGGTTTTAGAATGTCAAATCAACGCATTCGCATTCGCCTAAAAGCTTTTGACCACCGTTTGATTGACCAATCAACGGCGGAAATTGTGGAAACTGCGAAACGCACAGGTGCTCAGGTACGTGGTCCAATCCCACTTCCTACACGCAAAGAACGTTTCACTGTATTGATTTCTCCGCACGTTAACAAAGACGCGCGTGATCAGTACGAGATCCGCACCCACAAACGTCTGATCGACATCGTAGAACCAACAGACAAGACTGTAGACGCTCTAATGCGCCTAGACCTTGCTGCTGGTGTTGATGTTCAAATCAGCCTGGGTTAATCGGAAGATTAGAGAGGTTTTAGGAAAATGGCATTAGGTCTAGTCGGTCGTAAAGTGGGCATGACTCGTATCTTCACTGAAGATGGCGTATCTATCCCAGTAACCGTAATCGAAGCGACTCCTAACCGTGTTACGCAGATCAAATCTGACGCAACAGACGGTTATAACGCGCTTCAAGTAACCGCAGGCGAGAAAAAAGCTAGCCGTGTAAACAAACCAGCAGCGGGTCACTTCGCTAAAGCTGGCGTTGAAGCGGGTCGTGGTCTGTGGGAATTCCGTCTTAATGGCGGTGAAGGCGACTTCGAAGTTGGTAACGAAATCACTGTTGAAGTATTCAACGAAGTGACCAAAGTTGACGTTACCGGTACTTCTAAAGGTAAAGGTTTCCAAGGTGGTGTTAAGCGCTGGAACTTCAGCATGCAAGACGCTACACACGGTAACTCTTTGTCTCACCGTGCTCCTGGTTCAATCGGTCAAAACCAATCACCTGGTAAGGTGTTTAAAGGTAAGAAAATGGCCGGTCACATGGGTGCTGAGCGTGTAACTACTCAGAACCTTGAACTAGTACGTGTTGACGCTGAGCGTAATCTGCTTCTAGTTAAAGGTGCAGTACCTGGCGCTATCGGCGGTGACGTTATCGTTAAACCAGCTGTTAAAGCATAAGCCTGGAGATTTAGTGATGGAATTAGCAATTAAAGACGCGTCAGGCGCTCTTGAAGTTTCCGAAGCTACTTTTGGACGTGAGTTTAACGAAGCATTAGTACACCAAGTAGTTGTTGCTTACGCAGCAGGTGCTCGTCAAGGTACTAAAGCTCAGAAGACACGTTCTGAAGTAAGCGGTGGCGGTAAGAAGCCATGGCGTCAAAAAGGTACTGGCCGTGCACGTGCTGGTACAATCCGTAGCCCAATCTGGCGCAGCGGTGGTGTGACTTTTGCAGCTAAGCCGCAAGATCACAGCCAAAAAGTAAACCGTAAGATGTATCGCGGTGCGATCAAGAGCATCTTATCTGAGCTTGTTCGTCAAGAGCGTTTAGTTGTAGTTGAGAACTTCGGTATCGAAGCTCCTAAGACTAAAGCCCTTGTAGCTAAGCTTAAAGAGCTTGAGCTTAAAGACGTACTAATCGTGACTGAAGAAGTAGAAGAGAATCTATTCCTTGCAGCACGTAACCTATACAAGGTTGACGTACGTGACGTAGCTGGCATCGACCCAGTAAGCCTAATCGCTTTCGATAAGGTTGTTATGACTAAGGGTGCTGTAAAGCAACTTGAGGAGGCGCTAGCATGATCCGTGAAGAACGTCTTTTAAAAGTAATCCTTGCTCCACATATCTCTGAGAAGAGCACTGTATCTGCTGAAGATAACAACACGATTGTTTTCAAAGTACTTAAAGATGCAACTAAAGCTGACGTTAAAGCAGCTGTAGAAAAGCTTTTCGAAGTAGAAGTAACTGGTGTTCGCACACTTAATGTTAAGGGTAAAACAAAGCGTACTGGTATGCGTTTCGGTCGTCGTAGCGACTGGAAGAAAGCCTACGTTACTCTTAAAGAAGGTAGCGAGCTAGACTTTGTCGGCGGCGCCGAGTAATAAGGGGAGTTAGAATTATGGCACTTCAAAAGTGTAAACCAACTTCTGCGGGTCGTCGTCACGTCGTTAAAGTGGTTAACCCTGATCTACACAAGGGTAAGCCATACGCTCCGCTTCTAGAGAAGAACTCTAAGACCGGTGGTCGTAACAACAAAGGTCGTATCACGGTTCGTCATATCGGTGGTGGTCACAAGCATCATTACCGTGTAATTGACTTTAAACGCACTAAAGATGGCATTCCAGCTAAAGTAGAGCGTCTAGAGTATGATCCAAACCGTAGCGCGAACATCGCCTTGGTTTGTTATGCCGACGGTGAGCGTCGTTACATCATCGCTCCTAAGGGTCTTAAAGCAGGTGATCAAATCCAGTCTGGTGTTGATGCACCAATCAAAGCTGGTAACACCTTACCTATGCGCAACATGCCTGTAGGTTCGACTGTACACAACGTAGAGCTTAAGCCTGGCAAAGGTGCACAGATTGCACGTTCTGCAGGCGCTTACGTACAAATCCTAGCACGTGAAGGTCAATACGTGACTCTACGTCTTCGTTCAGGCGAAGTTCGTAAAGTACTAGCTGACTGTCGCGCAACTCTAGGTGAAGTAGGTAATGCTGAGCACATGCTACGTTCACTTGGTAAAGCCGGTGCAAACCGCTGGCGTGGTATCCGTCCGACCGTTCGTGGTGTTGCCATGAACCCGGTAGATCACCCGCACGGTGGTGGTGAAGGTCGTACTTCTGGTGGTCGTCACCCTGTATCTCCATGGGGCGTACCTACCAAAGGTTACAAGACTCGTAAGAACAAGCGTACTGATAAGTTTATCGTACGTCGTCGTACTAAATAATAGTTGAGGAATAGCCATGCCACGTTCTCTCAAGAAAGGTCCATTTATTGACCTGCACTTGCTGAAGAAGGTAGAGAAAGCGTTGGAAAGCGGTGACAAGAAGCCAATTAAAACTTGGAGCCGTCGTTCAATGATCATACCTAACATGATCGGATTGACCATCGCTGTCCATAATGGTCGTCAGCACGTTCCTGTGTTTGTCACAGACGAAATGATCGGTCACAAACTGGGTGAATTCGCACCTACACGTACTTATCGCGGCCACGCTGCTGATAAGAAAGCTAAGAAACGTTAATCGGAGGTTATGATGGAAGCATTAGCTAAACACAAATTCGCCTCTGGTTCGGCGCAAAAAGCACGTCTAGTTGCAGACCAAATCCGTGGACTACCGGTAGATCGCGCCCTAGAAATCCTGGCGTACAGCCCTAAGAAAGCGGCTGCATTAGTTAAGAAAGTACTTGAGTCTGCTATCGCGAACGCGGAGCACAACGAAGGTGCTGACATTGATGAGCTTGTAGTAGCGAAAGTATTTGTAGACGAAGGTCCTACAATGAAACGCATCATGCCTCGTGCTAAAGGACGCGCTGACCGCATCCTTAAGCGTACAAGCCACATCACTGTTGTGGTTTCGGATAACTAGGAGATATAAGTAATGGGACAAAAAGTTCATCCTACTGGTATTCGCCTAGGTATCTCTAAACCATGGGTTTCTACCTGGTACGCGAATACAAAAGATTACTCTGAGCAGCTTTTTGGCGATCACAAAGTACGTTCTTACCTTACTAAGGAACTTAAGAACGCTTCTGTGGCTAAAATCGTTATCGAGCGCCCAGCTAAATCTATCCGTGTAACAATTCACACAGCTCGTCCTGGTGTTGTTATCGGTAAGAAAGGCGAAGACGTTGAAAAGCTACGTCAAGCTGTAACTAAAATCGCTGGTGTACCGGCTCAGATCAATATTTCTGAAGTTCGTAAGCCAGAGCTTGATGCACAACTAGTAGCTGACGGTATTGCGTCACAGCTAGAGCGTCGTGTTATGTTCCGTCGCGCTATGAAGCGTTCGGTACAAAACGCAATGCGCTTAGGTGCAAAGGGTATCAAAGTTGAAGTAAGCGGTCGTCTAGGCGGCGCAGAAATCGCACGTTCTGAGTGGTACCGTGAAGGTCGTGTACCTCTACACACTCTTCGTGCTGATATCGATTACGCAACTTCTGAAGCTGCAACCACTTACGGCATTATCGGTGTTAAAGTATGGATCTTCAAAGGCGAAGTTATTGGTGGTCTTCCACTAGTACAAGAGCAAGAGAAGCCTGCTAAACGTGGCCCGAAGAAAGCCAAGAAAAGTGCTAAGTAGGAGTAGCGAATAATGTTACAGCCAAAACGTACAAAATTCCGTAAGATGCACAAAGGCCGCAACCGTGGTCTTGCGCAAAACGGTAACAAAGTAAGCTTCGGTACTTTCGGTCTTAAGGCTACTGGTCGTGGCCGTATGACTGCTCGTCAAATCGAAGCAGCTCGTCGTGCTATGACACGTCACATCAAGCGTCAAGGTAAAATCTGGATCCGTGTGTTCCCAGACAAGCCAATCACAAACAAACCGCTTGAAGTTCGTATGGGTAAAGGTAAAGGTTCTGTTGAATACTGGGTTGCTGAAATTCAGCCTGGTAAAGTACTTTACGAAATGGAAGGTGTTTCAGAAGAGCTTGCTCGTGAAGCATTCAACCTAGCGTCTCGTAAATTACCATTCAAAACCACTTTTGTAACTCGGACGGTGATGTAATGAAAGCTAGCGAACTTAAAGACAAAAGCGTAGAAGAGCTTAACGCTGAACTTATTGAACTTCTTCGTGAGCAGTTTAACCTGCGCATGCAAGCAAGCACTGGTCAGCTAGCTCAATCTCATTTGCTACGTAAAGTACGTCGCGATATCGCGCGTGTTAAAACGGTTATTAACCAGAAGGCAGGTGCATAATGAGCGATAAGATCCGTACTCTACAAGGCCGTGTAATCAGCGACAAGATGGACAAGTCTTTCACTGTTGCTGTAGCCCGTTACGTGAAGCACCCTATCTATGGGAAATTCATCAAACGTACTACTAAGTTGCACGTACATGATGAGAACAACACTGCCATGACTGGCGACACAGTTACTATCCGTGAGTGTGCGCCTATCTCTAAGACTAAGTCTTGGACTTTGGTAGATGTTATCGAGCGTCCGAAGAAAGCTTAATTTTTAATTAAGTCTATTTGGACCTAAAAAGCCCCGGCATCTGCCGGGGCTTTTTGTCATCTGCACTTCATAAACTTGCTCTAGGATGCGCCCTCTATGGATGCAATGTGAGTAAGTCATGCCTGAGAACAAAGAGCCGATTTTGATCATTGGCAATGCGCCTATCACCGCAGACATCCGTACCCAGGTGGAGTCCTATACCCGGGTGGTGCGTTTTAACTTTTGTGCCGGTATGCCCAAGCATCTTGGCCGCAAATGCACCGATCTCTGGATCAGTGGCCGTGGTCGCCAAGCCCATAAACTAGTGCATTCACATTTGGATATAGATGCCCAGCAACTGCTTAGCCTAGTGATCACAGACCCACCCCCTAACCCAGTTACACAGACGTGCTTCGGTCTCCTTGGTCGCCAAGGCAGCTTGGATCATGGTGAAGCGCTGATGGCTAAGTTTGCTGCAGCACAATCTAGAATAAGAATAACGGCGGCGGCAAGACAACAGCTCTTAGCCGAGTTGTTACGTTTAGGGCAACCCCAGTGCAAACCCAAATGGCCAAGCTCAGGCACTCAGGCCATTGCCCATTTCGTCGCAACCGGGGCGCCGGTGCATATCACAGGCTTTGGCTTTCAAGGCTGGAAGCGCCACCCCTGGCAATTGGAGCAACGCTATGTGGCCAAGCTGCAAGAGCAGGGTAAGCTGAGCTATTTGTGTTAATGGAATAAAAAAGCCGTGCTAGGCACGGCTTAATCTGACTTAGGAGCGCAGCATTTGCCTCAGCACATACTGCAAAATGCCGCCGTGCTTGTAATACTCCCATTCTTTCGGGGTATCGATACGCACATCGACCCTAAACTTGGTTTGCTGTCCGTCCTCGTTGGTAGCGACAATTTCCAGCTCCTTGGCTTTATCGCACAGGCCATTAATATCAAAGGTTTCCTTGCCGGTTAACCCGAGCTCTTCATGGCCTTCACCCGCTTTAAACTGCAGGGGCAGTACCCCCATGCCAATAAGGTTTGAGCGGTGGATACGCTCATAGCTTTTGGCGATCACCGCTTTGATACCAAGCAATAGCGAGCCCTTGGCCGCCCAGTCCCGCGAAGAGCCAGTGCCATATTCGGCCCCGGCCAACACCACCAAAGGTGTATCATTTTTTTGGTAATGTATGGCCGCATCATAAATACTGGTAAGCTTATCTTCTGGCTGGGTTCTGGTAATGCCTCCCTCGGTACCGGGGGCGAGCTGGTTACGTAGGCGCACATTAGCGAAGGTACCGCGCATCATCACCTCGTGGTTACCGCGGCGCGAGCCATAGGAGTTAAAGTCTCCTTGTGATACACCATGTTCAAGCAGATACTCTCCCGCAGGAGCATCGGCCTTAATCGCTCCGGCCGGGGAGATATGATCTGTGGTGACAGAGTCGCCCAGTTTCGCCAAACAACGGGCCCCGGCTATGCTGGGTAGACCCGGTGGCTCCTTGCTCATGCCATCAAAGAAGGGCGCCTTGCGAATATAGGTGGATGCCTCATCCCATTGATAGCGCTTAGCCTCGGGCACAGCGATAGTGCGCCAGCGCTCATCGCCCTTGTAAACATCGGCGTAGCTTTTCGCAAACATCTCCTTGGTGACCGTAGACTTCACCAGCTCCGCCACCTCGCTCACCGAGGGCCAGAGATCTTTAAGGTAAACATCGCGGCCTTGCTCGTCTTGCGTCAGTGGCTCGTTATACACATCGATATCGGTGCGCCCGGCAATGGCATAGGCGACCACCAGAGGCGGCGAGGCGAGGAAGTTCATCTTCACATCCTGATGAATGCGCCCTTCAAAGTTGCGGTTGCCGGAGAGAATCGAGCTGACGATCAATTTATGATCAATGATGGCCTGGTGAATTTCATCGGCGAGTGGCCCGGAATTACCAATACAGGTGGTGCAGCCATAGCCGACCAGGTTAAAGCCCAATGCTTCTAAGTCATCCATAAGCCCGGCTTTTTTTAAGTAGTCGGTGACCACTTGTGAGCCCGGCGCCAGGGAGGTTTTTACCCAGGGCTTCACATTCAGTCCCAGCTCCTTGGCTTTTTTAGCAACCAGTCCGGCGGCGAGGATCACACTGGGGTTCGAGGTATTGGTGCAACTGGTGATGGCGGCGATGACACAGGCGCCGTCGCTAAGCTCAAACTCCTCACCGTTAAACTTAACCTTGGCAATGCCGCAGGTATTTGCTGCGGTTTTGGATTGTCTTGGCTGCCCACCCTCGGAAACAATGCGGGCTTCATCTTCCATCCCCAGTGCAGTTTTCTCGGCTCGCTCATCTTCAAAGTGACGTAAATGTGCGCTAATGATCTTGCCGGCTTCATCAAGCGGGATACGATCCTGCGGTCGTTTTGGTCCCGCCAGGCTCGGTACCACTGTACCTAAATCCAGTTCTACGGTGTCGCTGTAAAGGAATTCGTCGCCGGCCTCACGCCACATTCCCTGATGCTTGGCATACGCCTCAATTAGGGCTATTTGCTCGTCACTGCGATTGGTGAGTTTAAGATACTCAATGGTTTCCTGGTCGATGGGGAAGATGCCGCAGGTGGCACCATACTCCGGCGCCATATTGGCTATGGTTGCTCTGTCAGCCAACGGCAAGTCGGCCAGGCCATCACCATAGAATTCCACAAACTTGCCGACCACGCCTTTTTCGCGCAGCATTTGTGTCACGGTTAATACCAGATCCGTGGCTGTGGTGCCTTCGGGCAGTGCGCCCTTGAGTTTAAAGCCGACTACCTGGGGGATCAGTAAGCTGATGGGTTGGCCGAGCATGGCGGCCTCGGCCTCAATGCCGCCCACACCCCAGCCGAGAATGCCCAGGCCATTGATCATTGTGGTGTGCGAGTCGGTGCCGACCAGGCTGTCCGGGTAGGCGAAGGTGTGTCCCTGCTCCTCATTTTCAAACACCACCCGGGCCAGGTACTCCAGGTTTACCTGATGCACTATACCGGTGGCCGGAGGCACTACGGTGAGGTTATCAAAGGCCGTTTGCCCCCAGCGTAAAAATTCGTAGCGTTCCTTATTGCGCTGGTATTCCAGTTTGGCATTGATATCGAAGGCGCCGTTGTTGCCATAGCTGTCGACCTGCACCGAGTGATCGATCACCAGCTCCGCCGGTGACAGGGGATTGATCTTGCTGGGGTCGCCACCGAGTTGCTCCATGGCATCACGCATCGCGGCTAAATCTACAATAGCGGGCACCCCGGTGAAGTCCTGCATCACCACCCGTGCCGGCGTAAAGGCCACCTCTTTACTCGGTTCGGCTTGTGGTTGCCAATCAAGTAAGGCCTGAATATCGTCTTTGTGGATGTTCTCGCCATCTTCGTGGCGCAGCAGGTTTTCCAGTAAAATCTTTAACGAGAATGGCAGGCGCTTGGCTTTATCGCCTAAGCTTGCTAACGAGTGAATATGATATTGCTTGGCGTTGACGGTAAGCTGTGCAAGCGTGTTAAAGCTGTTCTTCATTCAATACCCCTTTTGCTCTTGGCGCATGACACAATCGCACAGTGCGATTATTTGATGCGTAAAGTTCCTTGCGGCTGAATTTTAGCCACATTTAAGAGCTTGGGGATATTTGCGTGTTTTTCAACCTGTCAGGGCAGGAAACTTTGTAACTCGCCCTGCGAACTTACCCGAATGAAATGGGCTTACGGCCGGTGTTTTCGTCGCGGTTAGAGGTTTTCTTCTTGGCTTTTTTGGCTGCAGCGGGTTTCGCTGCTTGCTTCGCGGGTGCCGCTTGCTTTGCCTTGGGAGCTTTTGGCGCAGGGGCTTTGTGTTGCTCGCGCTGCACCATATTTTCCGCAGCGCTCATTAAAAAGATGTCGCCGTCGAAGTGCACCGTATCACCGGCATAGATTTTTTTTCGCTTTTGCGTGCACAACTCGCCGTTAACGCCCACATAACCGTCGGCAATCAATAACTTGGCATGGCCACCGCCCTCTGCGAGGTCGAGCACCTTAAGTAGCTTACAAAGCTCTATGGGTTCTTCTTCAAGTTCAACTTCAATAATATCGTCGTGCATGCTGTTGGGGCGCTTGTTGCCTAGTTGGTGGCCATTATACCCCAAGCCTGGCGGCAAGCATCGCAAAAAGACAAAACTTTTGTCGCCGCCCGTAGTCCAATTCATAAATTTGTCATACAAAAGCCTACAATAGGGGCCTGGTCGTGATGAGCGGCCAGCCAAGATCTATAGGAGAATAAGATGGGTGCAAGACAAGCGGTTTTTGAGGAATTTTTAGGCCATAAATATGCACATCATTGCAGTGCCGAGCAGGTGCGCACGGCCATTACCGATGCTATTAAGCTCTCAGGTGCGCATGGCGAGCAATACTTTGCACTGCTATCGCGCTTTAACGATAACCATAACCGTATTCTCTATCAGGGTCGCAGCGCCGAGCCCTTCTTGGAGTTTTGCCAGCATAAGCTGTTTAAAGAAATCACCTATGACAAGACCAGCGTCCGAGCCTGGGCCCAAGGTCGTGGCCTTGAACTGAGCCTGTGAAGGTTATTCAGAAAACGAAAAAAGCAGCCTAGGCTGCTTTTTTTAACTTTCAATTCGACGTAGCGGGCTGCTTAGGATTGCAGGGCACTGACAATAAAGAAAGGATTGAGATAGCTTTCTTTTTGATTGTATTTAAGAGGCGCTCCGTCAACCGTAGTCACAGTGGCACCGGCGATGACGGCCACCGCATGTCCGGCACCTGTATCCCACTCTGACGTCGGTCCTAAACGCGGGTAAATATCGGCGGCGCCTTCGGCTACCAAGCACAGCTTCAGCGAGCTGCCTTTGGGTACCATATCCACTTCGTCAAACTGCTTTAGGAAGTTGGCCAGTTGCTCGGACGGGTGCGAGCGACTGCCGACCACGCGGATCACGCCCTTATTTTCCTTCTTAGTCACCTTCAGCTCGATGCGCGCTTCGCCAACCTGCTTAAAGGCACCTATATCCTGGGTGGCCAGATAGGTGACCCCGATCGCCGGGGCATCGACCACGCCCAGTACTGGCTCGCCGTTTTCAATCAGGGCGATATTAATGGTGAATTCGCCGTTTTTCTTAATAAATTCCTTGGTGCCGTCAATGGGGTCGACCAGCCAGTAACGTTGCCATTGCTGTCGCTCCTGCCAGCTAATGGCGGCGCTCTCTTCACTCAGCACTGGCAGCTTAGGCGTGATTTTCTCCAGCCCAGCAAGGATCACCTTGTGAGCGGCCAAGTCGGCATCGGTGACCGGGCTTTTATCGTCTTTATACTCGACGTTAAAGTCCTTGTTATAGATGCGCATGGCCGCTTGTCCGGCGTCTTGCGCCAGTTGCACAACCTGTTCTAGCAGTTCTGGAGAAGTCATTGGCTATCCTATTATATTTTTGCCGCGCAAATAGGCGATAAGTTGCGCCACGCAGCCGTCTATATCCTGTGTTGAAGTATCCAGGGTGAGCTCAGGGTTACGCGGCACCTCATAGTCAGAGTCAATGCCGGTAAAATGAGCGATTTCACCTGCCCGCGCTTTCTTATACAAGCCCTTCGGGTCGCGCTGTTCGCAGGTGGTCAAAGGTGTATCTAAATACACTTCGATAAACTCGGCTTCACCCACCAGATTACGTACCATATCTCTTTCTTCCTGAAATGGGGAAATAAACGCGGTGAGTACAATTAATCCGGCATCGACCATAAGCTTAGCGGTTTCACCGACGCGGCGAATATTTTCTTTGCGATCGGCGTCGCTAAAGCCAAGATCGCCGCACAGGCCGTGGCGGACATTATCGCCATCAAGCAAATAGGTGTGCTGGCCCAACTCATGCAACTTGGCTTCCAAGGCGCCGGCTATGGTGCTTTTGCCCGAGCCGGAAAAGCCGGTAAACCACAGAATGCAGCTTTTATGGCCATTTTGCTGTTGTCTTTTTTGCTTATCGACACCGTGTTGGTGCCACACTATGTTTTCATCCATTCTCAGGTCTCGATCTTAAAACTCAAATACATAACCAATCAGTGACAGTACCACGGCGGCATAGGCCAAAGACATTATCACACCTAGGCGGGCAAAGTCGGCAAAGCGATACTGGCCGGCGTTCATCACTATCATATTGGTTTGGTAGCTATATGGGCTGATAAAGGCGGCGCTGGCGCCATAGGCCACCGTCATGGCGAAAGGCATCAGGCTTACCTCTAAGGAGCTGGCCAGGCCATAGGCGAGCGGGAACATCAGCGCCGCAGCGGCATTATTGGTGATCAGCTCGGTCAGTAGCACGGTCAGCACATACACCAGTACCAGGGCCATAAAGGGGGTGAGCCCCTGATGCTCTCCCAGCCAGTGCTGCAAAGCCAGCTCGGCACCTGAGCCGCTAAAGGCATTGGCCAGGCCCAGGGCTGAGGCGATAATGATCACCAGCTCAAAGGGAAAACGACGTTTTAATTCCTGGCCGTCGAGCACCTTGGTGGCCAACAGCAGGGCGACAAACACCAATAAGCCCTGTACCAGGGGCACTAAGGCGGTGGCGGCCAGGGCAATGACTGCGGCAAAGCCACCGAGCAGGGCGAATTCGCTAACGCGATTATAGGCCTTGGCGACACTGTGCTCGCTGACAAAGTAAAAGTTCTTATCCAGGTTGTTGCGGTTTTGAAAGTCGCGGCCCACCGCCAGCATCAGCCGGTCGCCGGGACGTATGGCAACCTCGCCCAGCTTGCCAGAGAGGCGTCCACGGTTGCGGTGGATCGCTACCACGGCGGCATCGAATTTGGCGCGAAAACCCACGTCCTTTAAGGTCTGGCCCACCAGGGTCGAGGTATGGGTGACTATGACTTCTTGCAGGTTTGAGCTCAGTAAACCATTGCTGTCGGCGAACAGGGTGATCCCGGGAATGCGCTGCAGGGCGGTCACGCTCTGCACATTGCCGGTAAAAATCAGTTTGTCGCCGGCGCGTACCTTGTTTTGTGGGCGAACCGGGCTGATCAAACGCTTTTCTCGGACTATTTCCACCAAGAAGAGGTCGTCCAAATCGCGCAGACCATTTTTTTCTATGCTTTTGCCAATCAGGGGGGAGTCTGGATTGACCTTGGCTTCAAGCAGGTACTCCTTGTGTTCGCCTTCAACCCTGGGGTAGTCGGGCAGCAGCTTATGGCAAAAGATCAGCAAGAGGACGCCCACCAGAGTGACGGCCAGACCTATGGGTAAAAAGCTAAACATGGCCAGGCTCAGGCCATCATATTGTTGGGTAAAACTATTGACGATGAGATTGGTGGAAGTACCAACGAGCGTAGTCGTGCCGCCCAAAATGGCCGCATACGACAGTGGGATCAACAACTTAGAAGGTGCATGATGCTTATTGCGGGTCAGTGGCCCAACTAAAGAGGCGACCACGGCGGTATTATTTAAAAACGCCGATGCCGCTGCCGTCAGCGTACTTACCTTGATAATGCTTAATTTCAAGGAAGGGTCGACGATGCGCTTGGCCAAAATCTGCAACAAGGAGGTACGCTCCAGGGCGATGGAGACCAGCATCAACAACACCAGGCTCACCAGCCCGGTGTTGGTAAAGTTGCCCAGCAGGGTTGGGGTATCCACATACCCTAGGGTATAGCAGCCGAGTAATGCGCTGAAAAACAGGGTCGCCGGGCGCACATGGGTCAAAACCAAGGCGGCAAATAAGGCGGCTATTATCAGCACATAAAAAACGGCATCCATGGCTTAACGCAACTTACTGATGTCTAGTGCTTGCCAATGCGGGAAGTGCTTACGCACCAGGGCATTTAGCTCAACTTCAAAGTCGCTGAACTGACTTGCTTGTTGCTCCTGCGTAGCTGCTAATACCTGCTCAACCATACCCGCACCCACGGTCAGGTTAGACAGGCGGTCGATCAGGATAAAGGCACCTGTTTCGCGGTTATTGCGATACACATCCGCTAGCAAGGGTTCGGTCAAATCCACAGTCACTATGGCAATCTCGTTAAGCTGCAGCTTGTCCGCCTCGCCATGGGCCAAGGTATTTACGTCTATGGTGTGATCTATGCGTGAGATCACCGCCGCAGTTTTCTTGGCACCTAGCTTAAGGTTATAGGTTTTGCCGACAACCAAAGGCTCTTCGTGCATCCATACCAGTTTGGCTTGCAACTGGTTGGTCGCCACCGAAGTGGAAGCGCTCGGTACGATCACATCGCCGCGACTGATATCTATCTCGTCGTTCAAGGTCATGGTGATCGCCTGGCCGGCTTCTGCGCTCTCCAGGTTGCCGTCGAAGGTGACCAGTTCCTTGATGCTGGAGGTTTTACCCGAAGGCAGTACCTTCACTGCATCGCCAACCTTAAACTCGCCCGAGGTGATAGTGCCCTGGAAACCACGGAAATCAAGGTTAGGGCGTACCACATACTGCACCGGCAGGCGGGCTTCAAAGCCATTATTGGTGGCTGCCGCCGGAGAATCTTCCAGCAACTCAAGTAAGGGCTTATCCGTGTAATACGGCGTGTGCTCGGAGCGAGTCACCACGTTGTCGCCTTTAAGGGCTGACATGGGCACAAACTTGATATCGCTGACATTCAGCTGCTCGGCAAACTTAAGGTAATCGGCCTTGATCTTTTCGTACACAGTTTCATCGAAGCCGACGATATCCATTTTGTTGATGGCTACCACAAACTGCTCGATACCAAGTGAGTCACAGATAAAGCTGTGGCGCTTGGTTTGCACCTGTACACCATAGCGGGCATCAACCAGAATAATCGCCAGATCACTGGTTGACGCGCCGGTCACCATGTTCCGGGTGTATTGCTCGTGTCCCGGGGTGTCGGCAATAATAAACTTGCGCTTGGCGGTGGAGAAATAGCGATAGGCCACATCTATGGTGATGCCTTGCTCGCGCTCTGCCTGCAGGCCATCAACCAGAAGGGCTAAATCCAGCTCTTCACCGGCGTTACCCACCTTTTCATTGTCTTTATGCAGTGCCGCCAGTTGATCTTCATAGATCTGGTGGCTGTCGTGTAACAAACGGCCGATCAGCGTCGATTTACCATCGTCAACGCTGCCACAGGTCAACAGGCGCAACAGGCTTTTGTCTTGTTGGCGCGTTAAATAGGCCTCTATGCCTAATTCTTTTACTTCATTGGCAGTTGCTGACATTAGAAATAGCCCTCACGTTTTTTCTTCTCCATGGAACCGGCGGAATCGTGATCGATTACGCGGCCCTCACGCTCCGATGATGTCGACAGCAGCATCTCTTCGATAATGCCGGTCAGGGTATTGGCTTCGGATTCCACCGCGCCGGTAAGCGGGTAGCAACCCAGGGTACGAAAACGCACCGACTTCAGCTGCGGCTGCTCGCCTTCGTTCAGTGGCATACGCTCATCGTCGACCATGATCAGGGTGCCGTTACGCTCAACCACGGGGCGTGGCTGGGCCAGGTAAAGTGGCACGATTTCGATATTTTCCTGGTAGATGTACTGCCAGATATCCAGCTCGGTCCAGTTCGACAACGGGAACACACGGATGCTTTCGCCCTGGTTCACTTCGCCGTTATAGGTATTCCACAGCTCCGGACGCTGGTTTTTCGGATCCCATCTATGGTGCTTATCGCGGAACGAATAGACGCGCTCCTTGGCGCGGGATTTCTCCTCGTCACGGCGCGCGCCACCGAAGGCTGCATCAAAACCATACTGATTAAGCGCCTGCTTCAGACCCTGGGTCTTCATGATGTCGGTGTGCTTGCTGGAGCCGTGTACGAAGGGGCTGATATTGATTGCCAAACCTTCGGGGTTTTTATGTACCAGCAGGTCAAAGCCGTATTCTTTGGCCATGCGATCACGAAACTCAATCATCTCGCGAAATTTCCAGTCGGTATCTACATGCAACAAGGGGAAGGGGATCTTCGCCGGAAAGAAAGCCTTACGGGCCAAGTGTAATAGCACCGAGGAGTCTTTACCTATGGAGTAAAGCATTACCGGGTTTTCAAATTCAGCCGCGACTTCGCGGATAATTTTGATGCTTTCAGCTTCAAGCTGCTGAAGATGTGTTAAAGCCATAGCTTTGTTCCTGCCTAAACTCTTAATAAATTTGCCATAGGGTGTTATGCCACATCGGTCAGGGGCTGCGCCAGGCTGCTGGTTTGCGCGGTATTGCCAAACCAGGCCAACTGCCGATGTAATGAGGCTACTTCACCTACTATGAGTAAGGCCGGTGACTGAATATTATGTTGAGTCACCAACTCGTCTAACTGTGCCAGGGTGCCCGTAACCACGCGCTGTTCTTTGCGCGTGCCGTTTTCTACTATGGCCACCGGTGTTGCCGGGCTGCGGCCATGGTCAATAAGTTGTGCCTTGATATCCGGAGATTTCATCACCCCCATGTAAATCGCCAGGGTTTGATTGGGCTTAGCAAGGGACTGCCAATCCAGCTCCTGACCCTCTTTTTTACAGTGGCCGGTTACAAACTGAATGCTCTGCGCGTGATCCCTGTGGGTCAGCGGAATACCGGCGTAAGCGCTACAGCCCGCTGCGGCGGTAATGCCTGGGACGATTTGATAGCTGACGCCATGCTCGGCCAGTACCTGCACTTCTTCGCCACCGCGACCATAAATAAAGGGGTCGCCGCCCTTAATACGGCAGACTTTTTTGCCTTGCTGCGCCAGCTCTACCAGGATTTCATTGGTGCGCTCTTGCGGCACGCTGTGATCACCGGCGCGCTTGCCCACACAAATAAGGTCGGCATCGCGGCGTACCAGCTCCATAATTTCGTCGGACACCAGGTAGTCGTAAACCACCACATCGGCCTGCTGCATTAGCTGTAAGGCTTTGAGCGTCAATAATTCCGGGTCGCCTGGGCCGGCGCCAATCACATACACCTCGCCCTTGGGCGCTGGGGTGTCATTCAGCATTTGCTGCAGTTGCGTATAGGCCTGTTCTTCATTGCCTTTTTGCACTTCACTCACCACATTGGAGTCAAACACCTGCTCCCAAAACTGACGGCGGTCGGCAAAGTGGGTAAAGCGCTGCTTTACCTGCGAACGAAAACGACCGACCAGATTGGCCAATGGGCCAATGTGCTGTGGGATCAAGGTCTCAAGTTTTTCCCGCAGACGTCTTGCCAGTACAGGCGCAGTGCCGGCACTTGAAATAGCGATAGTCACCGGGCTGCGGTCAACAATCGATGGGAAAATAAAGCTGCACTTGGGCTGATCATCGACCACATTAACGAAAATGTGCTGTTCATCGGCGGCCGTTTGTACCTGGGCATTGACCGTTTCACTGTCGGTAGCGGCGATCACCAGCATAAAGCCCTTTAGCTGCTCGGCGTTAAATTCGGCGCGAATCAGGGTGATTTTTTGTGCTTGTGCCAAGTTCTCTAGTTGCGTGCAAAATTCAGGCGCGATCAGCGTCAGTTTGGCACCCGCCTTGAGCATGGCCGTTGCCTTACGCAGGGCCACTTCGCCGCCGCCTACGACCAGTACCGGCTTATTATCTAATTTTGTGAATATGGGAAAATATTGCACGCGTTACCACCTGTTCCAAGCAACTAAAAAATAGCGAACCCTAAGATTCGTTAGAGCTGCAAAGCATAATGCCAGCCCCAATGGTTAAAAAATAATTTGTTCCAAGCTTATATAACCAAAAGTTATATGTTGACTTTAGAAATGGCTTAAGCCAATAAAAATAAAGCGTTAACGGAGTTTTATAAAACAGCCGGGAAGGGGATTTAAGAATTCCGTTTGAATGTTAGTATAGGTGTAGCGGAAAAAGGAGGGTGTGGAAATGAGTGCAGCAGATGACGCCTTGCGGGCATTGGCCTGTTTGGATTTTACGCGTTTGGATGAGCGGGATGAGGAGCAAGATATCAAAGCGTTTTTGCAGCAGTTGTCGGCGGATAAGCCCTTACCTGCGGCGATTTGCATCTATTCGCAGTGGTTAACCTATGTGCGCGCCTATATGCAGATGCACTTTTCTCAGCCCCCTGCCTTGGCGACCGTGACCAATTTTCCACATGGCGATCAGCCTTTAGATGAAGTGTTACGCGAAACCGAGTTGGCACTGGCCCTGGGCGCCGATGAAATCGATTTGGTCCTGCCCTATAAGCGTTTGCAGGCGGGGGATGAGCAAACGCCCTTGGATTATGTGCGCCGTTCAAAAGAGCTGTGTGCTGGTCGAGCGCGACTTAAGGTGATCATCGAAAGTGGCGAGCTCAGTTTGCCTCAGGTAGCGCAGGCGACCCGCATTGCCATCGCCGGTGGCGCCGATTTTGTCAAAACCAGCACAGGCAAGGTGGTGGTCAATGCCACTTATGAAGCCGTGGCCGTGATGCTGACGGAAATAAAGCAAAGCGGCCAGGATGTAGGGCTTAAGGTTTCCGGCGGTGTCAGAACCCTGGCACAGGCGCAGCAGTATATGGCTTTGGCCGATAAAGTAATGGGCGAGTCCTGGCTGACTCCCGCTCATTTTCGTTTTGGCGCTTCGGCGCTTTTAGAAGACTTGTATCGCGCCTTATGACAGACAGCGAAACAGAAAAATTACAATTAGAGCATGAAGCGGCGCGGCTTTTTTTGCGTGCTTATGAGCGCACCTATCATACGCCGATGCGCCATATCTGGCATAATGAGCCGGCCAAGCCCGACGTCAGCTGTTATATGGACGAAGAGCGTCTGGACATAGAGATCGCCCACCTGTATGCCAATGAACACGAGGCCATGGCGGTGTTGGGGCGGGTGTTGGGTCTGGATATCCAACGCCAACTGGCACAACTGGCTTTGAATCCGAGCTCGGAGCAACTGTCCTTTGCCCTGGGCCGATTGTTAAGCGCCAAAGCCAGCAAAAAATACGACAGTAAGCGAGTATGGCTGCTGATCCGCAATGCCAGCACACTATGGCAAAGAGAGGACTTTATTGCCGTTTTGCGTACTTTACCGGTGCCAAAGACGCATCAGTTTGAGCAAATCTGGTTGTTAAGCGATTGGCGTGGCGAAGAGCAACCTCTGCTGCTATACAAAGATTGAACGGACTAAAAGCGCGCAATTAATTTTATATGTGGCTGGCTTTTACTCTTGTGTTAGCGCGGTTGGTCAGTATAATGGGCATCCACTTTGCAGGGGCGTAGTTCCAATTGGTAGAACAGCGGTCTCCAAAACCGACGGTTGGGAGTTCGAATCTCTCCGCCCCTGCCACTTTTCAGCTAGTAAGTCTAAGTTTAAAAATCTGTTTTAAAAGCAATTTTTTAAGGTTAGATTTGGATAGATTTACCCTGTCAAGTGACGGGGTTGTTGTGTCTGTATTTAAGGTATCAGGAATTATGAGTGCAAATGTAGAAAACCCGTCAAGCTCGATGGACTGGGTAAAGTGGCTATTCGCCATTGCGTTACTGGTAGCAGCGGTAGTAGGTAACACCGTATATGGTGAAGAGTCTGCACTACTTAGAGCTATCGGTGTTGTTGCGGCAGTGGCTATCTCCTTAGCGGTAGCGGCGACCACAGAAAAGGGTCGTAACTTTATCAATTTCGCTAAAGAAGCACGCATCGAAGTACGTAAAGTGGTTTGGCCTACGCGTCAGGAAACCATACACACTACCTTCATCGTAATGATTGCAACAGTTATCATGGCACTAATCCTTTGGGGATTGGACGGAATTTTATTCCGAGTAGTAGGCTTTTTAACTGGGTTGGAGATCTAGTCCCATGACGGAAGAGAACAAAGAAAAGAAATTACGCTGGTATGTGATTCAGGCTTTCTCAGGTTTTGAGAAGCGTGTAGCACAAACCATCAAAGAGCACATTCAAATCCAGGGTCTGGAAGACAGCTTTGGTGAAGTGCTAGTACCTACTGAAGAAGTAGTGGAAATGCGCGCCGGTCAAAAGCGCAAATCAGAGCGTAAGTTCTTCCCAGGCTATGTTCTGGTTGAAATGGACATGAACGATGCCAGCTGGCACTTAGTGAACAGCACGCCTCGCGTGATGGGCTTTATCGGCGGTACTTCTGACCGTCCAGCGCCAATCAGCAAAAAAGAAGCGGATCGTATTCTTAACCGTCTACAAGAAAATGCCGAAGCGCCTAAGCCTGCGACTCTGTTCGAGCCGGGTGAAGTGGTACGTGTAGTTGATGGTCCTTTCGCCGACTTCAACGGTGTTGTTGAAGAAGTGGATTACGAGAAAAGCCGCGTAAAAGTATCTGTACTTATCTTCGGTCGTTCGACGCCGGTTGAGCTGGAGTTCAGCCAGGTAGAGCAAGACAAATAATTTGTCTACTTAAACGACAAAATCGTATTGAAAAAGGCCGCTGATTAACTTATAATCAGCGGCCTTTTTGTATTCGTGCTCGGTGTTCTGCACTTTAGTATGGGCAAAAAGCGCACTAAATTTTTAAATTGGGAAGCCGCTTGAGTACGCGTCCTCGCGCGCACGAGGCTAAGACCCACCTAACGAGGTATAATCATGGCTAAAAAAGTTGAAGCTTTAATCAAGCTACAAGTTGCTGCTGGTATGGCTAACCCTAGTCCACCAGTAGGTCCTGCTCTAGGTCAACACGGTGTTAACATCATGGAATTCTGTAAAGCGTTCAACGCCCGTACAGAATCACTAGAGAAAGGCGCTCCGGTTCCTGTAATCATCTCTGTTTACGGCGACCGTTCATTCACGTTTGAAATGAAGACACCACCTGCTGCTTACCTTCTTAAGAAAGCTGCTGGTATCAAGTCTGGTTCAGGCCGTCCTAATACTGAAAAAGTAGGTACTGTTACTCGTGCTCAACTAGAAGAAATCGTTGAGATGAAGAAACCTGACCTTACAGCGGCCGACATGGACGCTGCGGTACGCACTATCGCAGGTTCTGCGCGTGCAATGGGCTTGAACGTAGAGGACTAAGATAATGGCAAAACTAACTAAACGTATGCGTACTATCCGCGAGAAAGTGGAAGTAACTAAAGATTACGAAATCAACGAAGCTGTAGCGCTTCTTAAAGAGCTAGCGACTGCTAAGTTCGTTGAAAGTGTTGACGTTGCTGTTAACCTTGGTATCGATGCACGTAAATCTGACCAGAACGTACGTGGCGCAACTGTTCTTCCTCACGGTACTGGCCGTGACGTTCGCGTAGCTGTATTCACCGCTGGTGCAAATGCAGAAGCAGCGAAAGAAGCTGGTGCTGACATCGTAGGTATGGAAGATCTTGCTGAACTAGTTAAGAAAGGCGAGATGAACTTCGACGTAGTTGTTGCTTCTCCAGATGCAATGCGCGTTGTTGGTCAACTAGGTCAAATCCTAGGTCCACGTGGTCTTATGCCTAACCCTAAAACTGGTACTGTAACTCCTAACGTTGCAGAAGCAGTTAAAAATGCTAAAGCTGGTCAGGTTCGTTACCGTAACGACAAGAACGGCATCATCCACACTACTATCGGTAAAGTGGATTTCACAGCTGAGCAACTACAAGAAAACCTTGAGTCTCTAATCGTAGCGCTTAAGAAAGCTAAGCCTTCTCAAGCGAAAGGTACTTTCATCAAGAAAGTAAGCATCTCTACGACTATGGGCGCAGGTGTTTCTGTTGACCAAAACTCTCTAAGCACGCAAGTATCGTAATTAAAGAGTTTACGTGGCGCGATTTTTATACTATAATTTCGCGCCATTTTGTTGAGAAAACGTCTCAACAAAACAACAAATTCGGGTTGAAGCCAAGTTAAATTGGCTTCCGTCCAAGACCGTAGGTGCAGTGTTTCATTGCTTAATCTCCTACGTAGACGGTGTGAATCCCAGCTAGATTTTTCCTAATCTTCTGGCTCTCGCCGTAACAAGCAACTCCGCTAATTGATTGGTGGAGTAGAGTAAAACTGAGGGATGTAAGTTCCTCACAACCAGGAGTAACACCCATGGCTTTAAACCTTCAAGACAAAAAAGCAATTGTTGCTGAAGTCAACGAAGCTGCCAAAGGTGCTCTATCTGCAGTTGTTGCAGATTCTCGTGGTGTAACAGTAGACGCTATCACAGGCCTTCGTAAAGAAGCTCGTGCAGCTGGTGTATGGATGAAAGTTGTTCGTAACACCCTAGCTCGCCGTGCTGTTGAAGGTACTGAATACGAGTGTCTAACCGAATCACTAGTAGGCCCAAGCCTAATCGCTTTCTCTTCAGAGCACCCAGGTGCTGCTGCGCGTATCTTCAAAGATTTCGCCAAGAAGCACGAAGCGTTTGAGCTTAAAACGGCCGCTTTTGACGGTTCACTAGTTGATGTAGATATGCTTGCTAAGCTACCTACATACGACGAAGCTGTTGCACGTCTAATGAGCGCTATGAAAGAAGCTTCTGCGGGCAAGCTGGCAAAAACTCTTGCTGCAGTTCGCGACCAGAAACAAGAACAAGCTGCTTAATTTTTATTTATAAGCTATTGTTCTTTATCGGTGTATTGAATTTAATGAACCGCAAGGTTCGAGAATATTAGGAAATTTACAATGTCTGTAACTAAAGACCAAATCCTTGACGCTATTGCTGAAATGTCAGTAATGGAAGTTGTTGAACTAGTTGAAGCAATGGAAGAAAAGTTCGGCGTAACTGCAGCTGCTGCTGTTGTTGCTGCTGGTCCTGCTGAAGCTGCTGAAGAGAAGACTGAGTTCGACGTAATCCTAGCTGGCGCTGGCGCTAACAAAGTTGCTGCTATCAAAGCAGTACGTGGCGCTACAGGTCTTGGCCTTAAAGAAGCGAAAGCTCTTGTTGAATCAGCTCCTGCACCTATCAAAGAAGGTGTATCTAAGGAAGAAGCTGAAGCACTTAAGAAAGATCTTGAAGAAGCTGGTGCTGAAGTTGAGATCAAGTAATCTAGCATACGCTAGGTTCGCTGCCTGAGAAATCAGGCAAGGGCTGGTGATTATTTAATCACCGGCCCTTTTGCGCTATAGAGAGAAAATCCACTGTTGCGCTCTCTATAATCAAATTTCACTATTATTATCAATTAGTTACACCAATTATTGGCAATAGCAGTGACATTTGGACGCAACTCTAAATGTTGTAGAAATTGGCATATCGTCAATGAAGTCCTGTTCTTACAAGAACAGGTAGGGTCAAAGATCAGCAAGCTGAGGAACCCCATGGCTTACTCTTATTCTGAAAAGAAACGTATCCGTAAGGATTTTGGTAAACGTCCACAGGTGTTGGATGTGCCTTTCTTACTGCAGATGCAGCTAGAATCGTTTAAAAAATTCTTAACGCCGGACGCTGACGGTGATTTCGGTTTGGAAGCAGCTTTCCGTTCCGTTTTCCCGATTAAAAGCTACTCGGGCAATTCTGAGCTTCAATACGTAAGTTATCGTATTGGTGAGCCAGTATTCGACGTTAAAGAATGTCAAATTCGCGGCGTGACATATTCTGCTCCACTTCGCGTGAAACTTCGTCTAGTGCTTATGGACAAAGAAGCACCTGGCACTGTTAAAGACATCAAAGAGCAAGAAGTTTACATGGGCGAGATTCCGCTCATGACCGACACAGGTACCTTTGTTATCAATGGTACTGAGCGTGTTATTGTTTCTCAGCTACACCGTTCACCTGGTGTATTCTTTGATAACGACCGTGGTAAAACCCACTCGTCGGGCAAGGTTCTTTATAACGCCCGCGTTATCCCTTACCGTGGTTCTTGGCTCGACTTCGAATTCGATGCTAAAGATAACCTGTATGTACGTATTGACCGTCGTCGTAAACTTCCTGCGTCGATCATTCTGCGTGCCCTTGATTTCTCAACTGAAGAAATCCTAAACATCTTCTTTGAAACCACGACCTTTGAAGTGACTGACGGTAAAGTTCTTATGGAACTTGTGCCTTCGCGTCTGCGTGGTGAAACCGCTGCTTTTGAAATCAAGAGCGAAGACGGTGAAGTATTGGTTGAGCAAGGCCGCCGTGTAACTGCGCGTCATATCAAAACCATCGAGAAAAAAGGCATCGACCAGTTAGAAGTACCACACGAGTACATCATTGGCCGCGTACTAGCTAAAAACTACTTCGATGAGTCTACTGGTGAAGTAATCGCCAACGCTAACGACGAGCTATCGCTAGAGCTGATGGCTGAGCTTGTTAAAGCAGGTCACACTAAGATCGCAACTCTGTACATCAATGATGTAGACAGCGGTGCTTACATGTCAGATACGGTACGTATCGACTCAACGAACAACCGCCTAGAAGCACTTGTGGAAATTTACCGCATGATGCGCCCTGGTGAGCCACCAACAAAAGAAGCGGCCGAAGCTCTATTCGACAACCTATTCTTCTCTGATGAGCGCTATGATCTATCAACCGTAGGTCGTATGAAGTTCAACAGCCGTGTTGGTTACGATTCAGACGAAGGTCCGGGTACGCTTTCTAAAGAAGATATCGTTTCGGTAATGAAGGTACTTATCGACATCCGTAACGGTAAAGGCGATGTGGATGATATCGACCACCTAGGTAACCGTCGTATTCGTTCTGTGGGCGAAATGGCTGAGAACCAATTCCGTGTTGGTCTAGTACGTGTTGAGCGTGCGGTACGTGAGCGCCTAAGCCTTGGCGATCTTGATGCCATCATGCCACAAGACCTGATCAACGCTAAGCCTATCTCGGCTGCGGTTAAAGAATTCTTTGGTTCATCACAGCTTTCACAGTTTATGGACCAGAACAACCCGCTTTCAGAAGTAACGCACAAGCGTCGTATTTCTGCATTAGGTCCGGGCGGTCTAACGCGTGAGCGTGCAGGCTTCGAAGTACGTGACGTACACGTAACGCACTACGGTCGCGTATGTCCAATCGAAACGCCTGAAGGTCCAAACATCGGTCTAATCAACTCATTGTCTACGTACGCACGTACCAATGACTTCGGTTTCCTAGAAACACCTTACCGTAAAGTGGTAGATGGCTCTGTAACTGATGATGTTGATTACCTATCTGCTATCGAAGAAGGTCAATTCGTAATCGCTCAGGCAAACGTTGACTTGAACGATAACAACGAATTCATTGAAGAACTGGTTACTTGTCGTCACAAAGGTGAATCAACCTTGATGCCGCGCGAAGACATCCAATATATGGACGTATCGCCACAACAGGTTATCTCAGTAGCTGCTGCCCTTATCCCATTCCTAGAGCACGATGATGCGAACCGTGCATTGATGGGATCGAACATGCAACGTCAGGCTGTTCCTACACTACGCGCCGATAAGCCGCTAGTAGGTACAGGTATCGAGCTTACACTTGCCAAAGACTCAGGTGTAACTATCGTTGCTAAGCGTGGTGGTGTGGTTGATTACGCTGATGCGAGCCGTATCGTTATCAACGTAAACGAAGATGAGCGTGTACCTGGTGAAGCCGGTATCGACATCTACAACCTGACTAAGTACACCCGTTCTAACCAGAACACCTGTATTAACCAAAAGCCAACTTGTATGGTTGGTGAGCCAATCGTACGTGGTGACGTACTAGCCGACGGTCCTTCAACAGACCTAGGTGACCTGGCACTTGGTCAAAACTTACGCGTGGCATTCATGCCTTGGAATGGTTACAACTTCGAGGATTCAATCCTACTTTCAGAGAACGTTGTAAAAGAAGATCGTCTAACGACTATCCACATCCAAGAGCTTCAGTGTATTGCTCGTGATACCAAGCTTGGGCCGGAAGAAATCACAGCCGATATCCCGAACGTGGGTGAATCTGCACTAGGCAAGCTGGATGAGTCTGGCGTTGTTTACATCGGTGCGGAAGTGAAAGGCGGTGACATCCTAGTAGGTAAAGTAACTCCGAAAGGCGAAACCCAGCTTACTCCAGAAGAGAAGCTACTGCGCGCCATCTTTGGTGAGAAAGCGTCTGACGTTAAAGACAGCTCGCTACGCGTACCTAACTCTGTATCTGGTACTGTTATCGACGTACAGGTCTTCACCCGTGACGGTGTAGAAAAAGACAAGCGTGCGCTTGAAATCGAAGAAATGCAGCTGCGTGAAGCCAAGAAAGACTTCAACGAAGAGTTCAAGATCCTTGAAGAAGGTGTATTGAGCCGTGCTCGCAAGCTTCTTACCGATTCAGGTGTAGACGCCGCCAAGCTAGCCGGTCTTGCTGCTGACAAGATCCTAACGCAAAGCCTGGCCGAAGAAGACAAGCAAGCTGAACTAGAGCAACTTGCTGCTCAGTACGAAGAGCTTAAGGCCGAGTACGACAAGAAATTTGAAACCAAGCGTCGCAAGATCACTCAAGGTGATGACTTAGCGCCGGGCGTATTGAAGATTGTGAAGGTTTACCTAGCGGTTAAACGTCGCATCCAGCCAGGTGATAAGATGGCGGGTCGTCACGGTAACAAGGGTGTTATCTCGACTATCGTACCTGTAGAAGACATGCCTTACGATGACAAGGGCCGTACCGTAGATATCGTGTTGAACCCACTGGGTGTACCATCACGTATGAACATCGGTCAGATCCTTGAAACCCATATGGGCCTAGCGGCACGTGGTATCGGTGAGCGTATCGAAGAAATGATGAAAGAGCAGCGTGAACTTCACGAGCTGCGCGAATTCATCAAGAAAGCGTACGAGCTAGGTGAATGTCGTCAGAAAGTAGACATCGACACCTTCTCAGATGACGAAGTTCGTCGTCTAGCCGAGCACCTTAAAGGCGGTCTACCAATCGCAACTCCGGCCTTCGATGGCGCTAAAGAAAGCGAAATCAAAGAGCTATTGGAGCTAGGTGGCTACCCATCAAGCGGTCAGGTAACCCTGTATGACGGTCGTACCGGTGACCAGTTTGAGCGTCAAGTAACCGTAGGTTACATGTACATGCTGAAACTGAACCACCTTGTTGATGACAAGATGCACGCCCGTTCAACTGGTTCTTACAGCCTAGTAACGCAGCAGCCTCTGGGTGGTAAAGCTCAGTTCGGTGGTCAGCGCTTCGGTGAGATGGAAGTATGGGCACTTGAAGCGTACGGCGCAGCCTACACGCTACAAGAGATGTTGACGGTGAAGTCGGATGACGTGAACGGTCGTACCAAGATGTATAAGAACATCGTTGATGGCAACCACAAGATGGAGCCAGGTATGCCGGAATCATTCAACGTATTGTTGAAAGAAATCCGTTCACTCGGTATCAACATCGAGCTTGAAGAAGAATAAGCCGGTTGGGCGCATAGTGCGCCCACTACCTGCAAAAAGAATGAATGGGCGGATTTCTGCCCTCGAGATTAACCTCCGACAGGAGAGCTAAGGTGAAAGACTTACTTAAGTTTCTGAAGCAACAAAATAAGACCGAAGAATTCGACGCAATTCGCATTGGTCTTGCTTCGCCAGACATGGTGCGTTCATGGTCATTCGGTGAAGTAAAGAAACCTGAGACCATTAACTACCGTACTTTCAAGCCTGAGCGTGACGGCTTATTCTGTGCCCGTATCTTCGGCCCAGTGAAAGACTATGAGTGTTTGTGTGGTAAATACAAGCGCTTAAAACACCGTGGTGTTATCTGTGAAAAATGTGGCGTTGAAGTAACGCTGACTAAAGTACGTCGTGACCGTATGGGTCACATCGAGCTTGCAAGCCCAGTAGCCCACATCTGGTTCTTGAAATCACTACCGTCTCGTATCGGCTTAATGCTTGATATGACGCTACGTGACATCGAGCGCGTACTGTACTTCGAATCATTCGTTGTGACCGAGCCTGGCATGACTACGCTTGAGCGTGGCCAGCTACTAGGCGAAGAAGAGTACTTGGATGCGCTTGAAGAGCACGGCGACGAGTTCGAAGCTAAGATGGGTGCAGAAGCTGTACTTGATCTGCTACGTGAACTGGACCTGGGTCAGCTGATCGCAGAAATGCGTGAAGAGCTACCTACTATCAACTCAGAAACTAAGCGTAAGAAAATTACTAAGCGCTTGAAGTTGATGGAATCATTCCACCAGTCTGGTAACAACCCAGAGTGGATGATCATGACTGTTCTTCCGGTTTTACCACCAGATCTACGTCCTCTAGTACCACTAGACGGCGGTCGTTTTGCGACCTCTGATCTGAACGACCTATACCGTCGTGTTATCAACCGTAACAACCGTTTGAAGCGTCTTCTTGACCTAGCGGCACCAGACATCATCGTACGCAACGAAAAGCGTATGCTTCAAGAAGCGGTCGATG
Source organism: Pseudoalteromonas sp. T1lg76 (assembly GCF_002964725.1). Lineage (NCBI taxonomy): Bacteria > Pseudomonadati > Pseudomonadota > Gammaproteobacteria > Alteromonadales > Pseudoalteromonadaceae > Pseudoalteromonas > Pseudoalteromonas sp. T1lg76. The sequence continues at coordinate 6,687 of NZ_PQCE01000023.1, read as the reverse complement.
CGCTACTTGATAATGGTCGTCGTGGCCGTGCGATCACAGGTTCTAACAAGCGTCCTCTTAAGTCGCTTGCAGACATGATCAAGGGTAAGCAAGGTCGTTTCCGTCAAAACCTTCTAGGTAAGCGTGTTGACTACTCAGGCCGTTCTGTAATCACCGTAGGTCCGACACTGAAACTACACCAGTGTGGTCTTCCTAAGAAAATGGCACTTGAGCTATTCAAGCCATTCATCTACGGCAAACTAGAGCGCCGCGGTATGGCGACAACCATCAAAGCTGCGAAGAAGATGGTTGAGCGTGAAGTACCAGAGGTTTGGGACGTACTAGACGAAGTAATTCGTGAACACCCAGTGCTACTTAACCGTGCACCTACACTTCACCGTTTGGGTATCCAGGCGTTTGAGCCGGTACTAATCGAAGGTAAAGCGATTCACCTGCACCCACTAGTGTGTGCGGCGTATAACGCTGACTTCGACGGTGACCAAATGGCGGTTCACGTACCATTGACGCTAGAAGCGCAGCTAGAAGCGCGTGCGTTGATGATGTCAACCAACAACATTCTTTCGCCTGCGAACGGTGAGCCAATCATCGTACCTTCACAGGACGTTGTATTGGGTCTTTACTACATGACCCGTGATCGCATCAATGCCAAAGGTGAAGGCCTGGTATTTAAAGACGCGAAAGAAGCTGAAAAAGCATACCGTACCGGCGTTGCGCAACTACACGCACGCGTAAAAGTACGTATGACGCAAACAGTGATTGCCGAAGACGGTACTTCAAGTGAAGTAACTGGCATCGTTGAAACCACTGTAGGTCGTGCAATCTTCTCATTAATCATGCCACAAGGCTTACCGTTTGAGTTGGTTAACCGCCCACTTGGTAAGAAGCAAATCTCTGGCATGCTGAACGAGTGTTACCGTCTACTAGGTCTTAAAGATACCGTTATCTTTGCCGACCAGGTTATGTACACCGGTTTCCACTACGCGATGAAGTCGGGTGTGTCTATCGGTATCAATGACATGGAAATTCCACCGGTTAAAGCTGAGATCATCGAAGCGGCCGAGGAAGAAGTTGCTGAAATCAACCAGCAGTTCCAGTCAGGTCTTGTAACCGCCGGTGAAAAGTACAACAAGGTTATCGATATCTGGTCACGTGTGAACGAAAACCTTTCACGCGAAATGATGGCTAACCTGTCAAAAGACACTGTAATCAACGCTGACGGCGTTGAAGAAGAGCAAGACTCATTCAACTCAGTGTTTATGATGGCCGACTCGGGCGCTCGTGGTAGTGCTGCTCAGATCCGTCAGTTGGCGGGTATGCGTGGTCTAATGGCACGTCCGGATGGTTCAATCATCGAAACACCAATCACGGCTAACTTCCGTGAAGGTCTGAACGTACTTCAGTACTTCATCTCGACCCACGGTGCGCGTAAAGGTCTTGCCGATACCGCATTGAAGACAGCGAACTCGGGTTACCTAACGCGTCGTCTAGTAGACGTAGCGCAAGACTTGGTAATCAACGAAGTAGACTGTGGTACCGAAGATGGTCTAACCATGAAGCCGCTAATCGAAGGTGGTGACGTAGTTGAGCCGCTACGCGAGCGTGTACTAGGTCGTGTGGTTGCTGAAGACGTGGTTATCCCAGGTACTGATACTGTACTAGTTGAGCGTAACATCATGCTTGACGAGAAACTGTGTGACCTTCTAGAAGAGCACTCAGTGGACGAAGTACGCGTACGTTCTGTTATCACCTGTGACAACGACTTCGGCGTATGTTCGAACTGTTACGGTCGTGACCTTGCCCGTGGCCACCGCATCAATGCGGGTGAAGCGGTCGGTGTTATCGCGGCACAGTCAATCGGTGAGCCGGGTACACAGCTTACGATGCGTACCTTCCACATCGGTGGTGCGGCATCTCGAGCGTCAGCAGAGAACAGCGTACAAGTTAAGAACAACGGTCGTCTTAAGCTGCACAATGCGAAATTCGTATTGAACACTGAAGGCAAGATTGTAATCACTTCACGTTCAACTGAAATCACCATCATCGATGAGCATGGTCGTGAGAAAGAGCGTTATAAAGTACCTTACGGTGCAGTACTAACTGTACAAGACGGTGCGGAAGTGAAGGGTAACGACATAGTTGCTATGTGGGACCCGCACAGTCACCCAATTATTATCGAACACGAGTCAAAAGTGTCGTTCAGCGACATCGACGATTCGAACACAGAAACGCAGACAGATGATCTGACTGGCCTAACACGTGTGGTTATTAAAGACCTTGCGAAAGTTAACGCCAAAGAGCCTAAGCTAATCATTGAAAATGAAGAGCGTGGCCTGCAGGAAATCCGCCTACCGTCATTCACCACTATCGAGGTGAGCGATGGTGCGACATCTAAACCAGGTGACGTATTAGCGCGTATTCCACAAGAAGGTTCGAAGACTCGAGACATCACCGGTGGTCTACCGCGCGTAGCGGACCTATTCGAAGCTCGTAAGCCGAAAGATCCAGCAATCCTTGCTGAAATCTCAGGTATGGTTAGCTTTGGTAAAGAGACCAAGGGTAAGAAACGTCTTGTGATCACACCGGAAGAGGGTGATGCATACGAAGAGATGATTCCTAAGTGGCGTCAGCTTAACGTGTTCGAAGGTGAAATCGTATCTAAAGGTGAAGTTATCGCCGATGGTCCGGAGTCTCCGCATGACATCCTTCGTCTACGTGGCGTAACCGATGTTGCTAACTACATCGTTAACGAAGTGCAAGACGTTTACCGTCTGCAAGGTGTAAAGATTAACGATAAGCACATTGAAACCGTGATCCGTCAGATGCTACGTAAGTGTCTGATCACTGACGGTGGTGACTCTGAATTCCTAGCCGGTGAGCAGGTTGAGGTAGCACGTGTAAACATTGCGAACCGTGACCTAGAAGAGCAAGGTAAGATCCCAGCTAAGTTTGAAATTCAGCTGATGGGTATTACCAAAGCGTCACTTGCTACAGAATCATTCATTTCTGCAGCCTCGTTCCAGGAGACCACGCGTGTCCTAACCGAAGCCGCTGTAAATGGTAAGAGCGATGAGCTACGTGGTCTGAAAGAGAACGTAATCGTGGGTCGTTTGATCCCAGCCGGTACCGGCTTTGCGTATCACCAAGATCGCGCTAATCGTCGCAAGCAAAATGCAGAGGACCTGCTAGAGCCAACAGTAAGTGCTGAAGAGGCAACTCAAGCGCTAACTGACGCCCTAAACGCAGATCTGTCTGGCGACCAAGAATAAACTTAATTTCATAATTAAGTCATGCCTGGAGTGGTAGAATGCTGCTCTGGGCATTGTTTTGGTTGACAGGCTAAACTTTGCTCATTAAAATTCCGCCACCCTTTTACTCGCTACAGTGACTGTTGCGGATAAATTGGGCGGAATTTTTAATTTCAGTAGTAATTTTAATTTTTCAGGAGCTATTTAATGGCAACTATTAACCAGCTAGTGCGCAAGCCACGTCGCAGCAAGGTTACCAAAAGTAACTCAGCCGCGCTAAAGGCATGTCCACAAAAGCGTGGTGTATGTACTCGTGTATATACTACTACTCCTAAGAAACCTAACTCGGCTCTACGTAAAGTAGCCCGTGTTCGTCTAACGAACGGTTTCGAAGTAACATCATACATCGGTGGTGAAGGTCACAACCTTCAAGAGCACAGTGTAATCCTAATCCGTGGTGGTCGTGTTAAAGACTTACCAGGTGTACGTTTCCACACTGTTCGCGGTGCACTTGACTGTGCAGGCGTAAATGACCGTAAACAAGGTCGTTCTAAGTACGGTGCAAAACGCCCTAAGGGCTAATGGTTCTCCGTTAGTAAGGCCAAGCACTTAAATTTTTAATAAATATTGTTTTGGGAATCTGTTCAAAAGACAGACCTGAAGATACCGGAGATTCAAAATGCCAAGAAGACGCGTTATAGGTCAACGTAAAATTCTTCCAGATCCTAAGTTCGGATCAGAATTACTTGCAAAGTTCGTCAACGTAGTAATGCTTGACGGCAAAAAATCTACTGCTGAAAAAATCGTATATGGTGCGCTAGACGTGGCTGCTGAGAAATCAGGCAAGTCGCACCTAGAAATCTTTGAAGCTGCACTTGAAAACGTTCGCCCACAGGTTGAGGTTAAATCTCGCCGTGTTGGTGGTTCAACGTACCAAGTACCAGTTGAAGTACGTCCAGTTCGTCGCAACGCACTAGGTATGCGTTGGTTAGTTGACGCTGCACGTAAGCGTGGCGAAAAATCTATGGGCCTTCGTCTGGCTCAAGAGATCGTTGACGCTGCTGAAAACAAAGGCACTGCGGTTAAGAAACGTGAAGACGTTCACCGTATGGCTGAAGCGAACAAAGCATTCGCTCATTACCGTTGGTAATCTGTCCTTAACCTTTAAGAGGATAATATGGCACGTACAACTCCAATTGAGCGCTACCGCAATATCGGTATTTGTGCTCACGTAGATGCGGGGAAAACCACCACTACGGAACGTGTACTTTTCTACACGGGCCTATCTCACAAAATCGGTGAGGTACATGATGGTGCCGCAACTATGGACTGGATGGAGCAAGAGCAGGAGCGTGGTATCACTATCACGTCTGCTGCGACTACTTGTTTCTGGAAGGGGATGGACGCGCAATTTGACGATCACCGCATCAACATCATAGACACTCCTGGACACGTAGACTTCACCATTGAAGTTGAGCGTTCACTGCGTGTACTAGATGGTGCCGTGGTCGTGCTTTGTGCCTCATCAGGTGTACAGCCACAGACAGAAACAGTTTGGCGCCAGGCCAACAAATACGAAGTTCCTCGTTTGATCTTCGTAAACAAGATGGACCGCATTGGCGCCGACTTTTTGTCGGTTGTAGATCAGGTGAAAACCCGCCTGGGTGCTACTCCTGTTCCCATTCAGCTGCCTATCGGTGCTGAAGAAGAATTTAAAGGTGTTATCGATCTTATCAAGATGAAAGTCATCAACTGGAACGACGAAGACCAGGGCATGACCTTCAGCTATGAAGAGATCCCGGCAGAACTTCAAGACCAAGCCGAAGAATACCGCTCTGAGCTAATCGAAGCGGCTGCGGAAGCGTCTGAAGAACTAATGGACAAATATTTAGAGGAAGGCGAGCTCAGCGAAGCTGAGATCAAAGAAGGCCTGCGCGCCCGCACCTTAGCGAACGACATCGTGCTAATGGCCTGCGGTAGTGCATTTAAAAACAAGGGTGTTCAAGCCGTGCTTGATGCCGTGGTTGAATACATGCCTTCACCAACCGAAGTCAAAGCAATCCAGGGTGTGTTAGAAGACGGTGTAACCGAAGACACGCGCCCAGCAGACGACAAAGCGCCATTCTCGGCCTTGGCGTTTAAGATTGCCACCGACCCCTTTGTTGGTACGCTAACCTTTTTCCGTGTTTACTCGGGCACAGTGGGCCAGGGTGATACGGTTTATAACCCAGTTAAATCAAAGCGTGAGCGCTTCGGTCGTATCGTTCAGATGCACGCAAACTCACGCGAAGAGATCAAAGAAGTTCGTGCCGGCGATATCGCCGCTGCGATTGGTCTCAAAGACGTTACAACAGGTGATACCCTGTGCGATGGTAATGCTCCTATTACGCTTGAGCGTATGGAATTCCCAGAGCCGGTAATCTCTGTTGCGGTAGAGCCAAAAACCAAGGCAGACCAGGACCGCATGGGCGTGGCGCTAGGTAAACTAGCGGCAGAAGACCCATCGTTCCGTGTACAGACCGACGAAGAATCTGGCCAGACTATTATCTCTGGTATGGGTGAACTTCACCTGGATATCATCGTCGATCGTATGAAACGTGAATTCAATGTTGAATGTAACGTTGGTAAGCCCCAGGTTGCCTATCGTGAAGCGATTCGTTCAACCGTTGAGGTTGAGGGTAAGTTTGTACGTCAATCGGGTGGTCGTGGTCAGTATGGTCACGTTTGGGTCAAACTTGAACCACTTGATATCAGTGATGATGACGCACCAACCTTCGAATTCGTTAACGAAATCGTCGGTGGTACGGTACCGAAGGAATACATTCCTGCGGTAGAAAAAGGTCTCCACGAGCAGATGGAGCAAGGTGTTCTTGCTGGTTATCCGCTACTGGGCGTAAAAGCGACACTTTTCGATGGTTCATTCCACGATGTCGACTCGAACGAAATGGCCTTTAAGATCGCTGGTGCACTGGCAATGCGTAAGGGTGCGCTTGAAGCAAGCCCGGTATTGTTAGAGCCTATCATGAAGGTTGAAGTGATCACTCCAGAAGCAAACATGGGTGATGTTGTAGGCGACCTAAACCGTCGCCGCGGTATGATCGATGGCATGGATGAGGCACCTGGCGGTTTGAAACAAATCAACGCCGAGGTTCCGCTTTCAGAAATGTTCGGTTATGCAACTGACTTACGTTCTGCCACGCAAGGTCGTGCCTCGTACTCGATGGAATTCCTCAAGTACGCAGAAGCGGCTAAAAACGTAGCAGAATCTATTATTGCAGCTCGCGCTGTTAAGTAATTTTAGTTCGGTCCGATCTTCGGGTCGGACTTTAATTTCTTTATAGGAATTTTTAAAATGGCAAAAGAAAAGTTTGAACGCGTAAAACCGCACGTAAACGTTGGTACAATCGGCCACGTTGACCACGGTAAAACAACTCTAACTGCA
>NZ_PQCE01000107.1:0-269 GCF_002964725.1 Pseudoalteromonas sp. T1lg76 | reverse complement strand
ATTGGAGCGAGTAACGAGGTTCGAACTCGTGACCTCAACCTTGGCAAGGTTGCGCTCTACCAGCTGAGCTATACTCGCGTTCCATAGTGAGAATAGTTTAACTGCTAGAAGTTTAAGGTTGCGTCCTTACCTTCTTGCAGCTGTTCTATACTCGCAAAATCCGAAAACACATAGTGTTAAAATGGTGCCCGGGGCCGGACTTGAACCGGCACGCTGTTACCAGCGAGGGATTTTAAATCCCTTGTGTCTACCAATTCCACCACCCGGGC
>NZ_PQCE01000106.1:0-208 GCF_002964725.1 Pseudoalteromonas sp. T1lg76 | reverse complement strand
AGTGGCGGAATTGGTAGACGCGCTGGATTTAGGTTCCAGTATCTTCGGATGTGTGAGTTCAAGTCTCACCTTCCGCACCATGTTCTTGATGAGAACTAAAACCATCAAACTCTATTGCTGGAGTATCGCCAAGCGGTAAGGCAGCGGGTTTTGATCCCGCCATTCCCAGGTTCAAATCCTGGTACTCCAGCCATCTCTTCTTGAGATA
>NZ_PQCE01000105.1:0-328 GCF_002964725.1 Pseudoalteromonas sp. T1lg76 | reverse complement strand
AGTTGGAGTATCGCCAAGCGGTAAGGCAGCGGGTTTTGATCCCGCCATTCCCAGGTTCAAATCCTGGTACTCCAGCCATGGCTACGTAGCTCAGTTGGTTAGAGCACATCACTCATAATGATGGGGTCCCCTGTTCAAATCAGGGCGTAGCCACCATTTTCTTGCTACCAATAAGAAAATGGTATAAAACACAAAATGTGGAAGATGCAGGATTTTGATTCCTTCTCTGTACACATAAAAATGCGGGAGTGGCGGAATTGGTAGACGCGCTGGATTTAGGTTCCAGTATCTTCGGATGTGTGAGTTCAAGTCTCACCTTCCGCACCAT
>NZ_PQCE01000022.1:0-90682 GCF_002964725.1 Pseudoalteromonas sp. T1lg76 | reverse complement strand
TGGAACCACCTGACCCCATGCCGAACTCAGTAGTGAAACGAAACAGCGTCGATGATAGTGTGGCATTTGCCATGTGAAAGTAGAACATCGCCAAGCTCCTAATTATACGAAGAACCCAGCCTAGTGCTGGGTTTTTTCGTTTAAAAGCATTGATGCTCTACTTGAACATGGCAGAAAAAAAGCTGAGCGAAGCGAATTCATCCATGTGATAAAGCTGTAGGGAACAGCTTTACATCGCGCAGGCGACCCGCAGGGCAAGGGCAGGATAGCCCGAAGTAAAGTAGTCGCTACGAATGTAGTCGCTACGAAGGTAGTCGCTACGAAGGTAGTCGCTACGAAGTAGAACATCCTACTTCGTAGCGAGCCAAGCTCCTATTCAAAGAAACCCGCTCAATGAGCGGGTTTTTTGCGTTTGTAGGTCGGCCTTTTAGGCCGACAATGCGGCATGTCATTGTGACATGTATCTGCACCTTGTCGGGGTTAACCCCGACCTACAAGGGACTTATATCAATTCACTTAAATAGCTAATCATTCTAGCGTGCTAAATATCTGATCACATACTTAACAAAATTGGTATAACTCACAAGGGAGAACCTGAGATCTTGGCTATTAAAGGTATAAGCCAACTCTTGTCTGTGAGTAAATAAGATAAGATTTAGAAAAAGAAGGAAGGGTGTTCCCCGGCTTGCGGTTACGAATATCAGCCCTTGAACCCTAAGGTTCAAGGCGGAAGACACCTGTAAGCCGTAGGCTTCTCGGTACATGCCGAGCTTGCGCAATAGCCTACAAAATGTATTCCTAAATAAAAATTATCGGCTCAGGGACGTCATTCGCTGGCCAACAAGCTAGGGAACACCTTTAGTATATAAGACCCAGCAACAGGGATACAGCCTAATAACAAAATTTCCTTCCAAGTGCGGGCAAAGTAAACAAGCTGGGTGTTATTTGATCGCTATCATACTTGGGTGGTCACAATACGGTGGAGTCGCCCTCGCAGCGATGGTAGCATTGGGTATTGAAATCAATATTTTTCGTCATACGCGAGCCAATCATGAGCGAACAACCTAGCTATCAGCAAGCCCAACTACTCTTAGAAAGTAACGACATCTTTGTTATGCCCGCCGAAGTGCAGGGGATTATCACAGGGCTCCTGGCCTGTGGTCTGGATATCGAAGAAAAAGATTACCTGGGTCTTCTTAGCGATGTGCTTAATGACGGCATTAGTTTTGAAAAGACCCTCAAACAATGGTTGAGTGAACTCTACTCCCAAGCGGTAGAAAGCTTTTCAAACGAGCAACTGCAGTTTGAGCTCATGCTTCCGGACGAAGAAGAAAGCCTGATCGATCAGGCCAATGCCCTGGTAGCCTGGGTAAACGGCTTTTTACTCGGCTTTGGCTTAAAACAAAAAGACTATGGCAAGCTGAGCGACGACGTAAAAGAAGTGATCCAGGACTTCACCGAAATCAGCCGCCTTGATACCCACTTTGATGAGACCGAAGAAGACAAGCAGGCACTGCATGAAGTGTTGGAGTATGTGCGCGTATCGGCCATGCTTTGCTTTGCCGAGCTGGGTAAACGAGAGAGCACGGCGCCAACTTCAAAGACGCTACACTAATGAATATCACTAACGCAGAATACCGCGCGCGCCAGCACCAGTTGCTGGCGCAAATGAAAAACAACTCGGTTGCCCTTATTCCCGCTGCCAAGGAAATTACCCGCAGCCGCGATACCGAATTCCCGTTCCGCCAGGACAGCGACTTTTTCTATCTCACCGGCTTTAATGAGCCCGATGCCATGTTGGTACTGGTCAAAGGCGAAGAGCAAAAGTCCATCCTGTACTGTCGCGCCAAAGATAAAACCGCCGAGATCTGGCATGGTCGCCGTATGGGCGCCGATGCTGCTAAAGAACAGCTCCCTATCGATGATGCCTACACCCTTGCCGAGCTGGATCAGGGCCTCATAGATGCGGTGAACCAAAAAGCCACCCTCTACTATGGTCAGGGCGTGTATAAAGACGTCGACGACCAGGTTTTTGCCTTACTCAATACCCTGCGTGGCGCCCCTAAAAAAGGCTATCGTGCGCCTGAGGTGATCCGCGATATTCGCACCCTGGTGCATGAAATGCGCCTATTTAAATCACCCGCCGAGCAAGAGCTTATGCGCCAGGCGGGTCAGATCAGTGCCGATGGTCACAAGCGCGCCATGCGTTTTGCCAAGGCCGGAGCCACCGAGTATCAACTCGAAGCCGAATTACATCATCATTACGCCATGAACGGCGCCCGTTATCCGGCCTACGGCACCATAGTGGGCAGTGGCGATAACGCCACCATCTTGCACTACACCGAAAACGAGTCGACCCTCAAAGACGGCGATCTGGTGTTGATTGACTCGGGCTGTGAGCTGGCCGGCTATGCTGCCGACATTACCCGTACTTTCCCGGTTAACGGCAAATTTTCTGACGCGCAAAAGGCCGTATATAACGTGGTGCTTAAGGCACAGTATGCGGCGTTGGATATGGTCAAGCCAGGTAATACCCTGGCGCAAACCGCCAAGGTGGTAAACCGTATTCTTACCCAGGGCCTGATTGATCTTGGCTTGCTAGAAGGCGAGCTTGACGAGCTATTAGAAAGTCAGGCCTATCGTGCCTTTTATATGCACGGCCTTGGCCACTGGCTTGGCCTTGATGTGCATGACGTGGGTGAGTATAAGCAAGACGAAAAAGACCGTCCTTTCGAGCCAGGCATGGTGCTGACCATAGAGCCGGGCCTCTACATCAGCGAAGATGCGCCGGTGGCAGAGCAATATCGCGGTATTGGCATTCGCATTGAAGACGACGTACTGGTCACCGAAAATGGCCATGAAAATCTCACCGCCTCGGTGCCCAAAGAAGTAGCCGAAATAGAAGCGCTAATGCAGGAGAGCTAACAGGTGCAGCACTTTGACGTGGTGATTGTAGGCGGTGGTTTGGCCGGGGGCACCTTGGCGAATGTCTTAGCGCAGCAGTGTCCTAATTTACGTTTGGCCGTTATCGAGGCCTACCAGCCCAGTAACGATTATCACCCCAGCTTTGATGATAGATCCATTGCCTTGGCCGCCGACTCGGTGCACTACCTCAAGCAATATGGCCTGTTTAACGAGCACAGCGACTATGCCTGTGCCATTAAACAGGTGCAGGTATCGGACCGCGGACATTTTGGCAAAACCCAGATCAGCCATGCGGATTATGGTCTTGATGCCCTGGGTTATGTGGTTGAAGTGCGTCCCTGGGGTCAGGCCTTACATCGTGCTTTGGCAAGCCATCAGCAAGTGACCCAATTTTGCCCTGCGAAAGTCACCGCGGTAAGTATGCATGAGACACATAACCAGATCACTTTGGACGATGACACCGAGCTTAGCGCCAAACTCCTGGTGGTGGCCGATGGTGCCCAGTCACCCACACGCAAGTTATTACATCTGGATTTTGACACCCAGGAATATACCCAACACGCCCTGATTGCCAATGTCGAAGTGCAGGACGACCATCAATGTCAGGCCTTTGAGCGCTTTACCAGCCATGGCCCGCTGGCCTTACTGCCCATGTCGCGTAAGCGCTATTCATTGGTGTGGTGCGACCAAGGCTATAAGCTGGGCGACTTGCAAGACGCCTCCAGCGACGAATTTGTTGCCAGACTACAGCACGAGTTCGGCTATCGCGCCGGGCTCTTTACCCAGGTCGGCGAGCGCAGTGTTTACCCCTTGGTGTGGGGCAGAGCGAATAGTCTTGTCAGCCATCGCGCCGTGGTGATTGGTAATGCCGCCCACGCCATTCATCCCATTGCCGGACAAGGGTTTAACTTGGGCCTGCGCGACATCAAAGAATTGGTGGCCAAAATTGCCTATGCTGGCGATGACTTGGGCACATACGCCTTTACTTCGGCCTACGCTCAGGCGCGCGCCGAAGACATTACCCGGGTGATGACACTGACCGACGGTCTAGTGCGTACTTTTTCCAATGGCTCGCGCACCATAGCCCTTGGGCGCAGTGTGGGTTTGGCGGCAATGCAACTATGCAGTTCGTTGCGCCAGCCATTAGCAAAACAATTAATGGGGTTTAATTAACGCATGTTTCAAGCGAAGGTAGCCGTGGTTGGCGGCGGTTGTGTTGGATTAAGTGCGGCGCTGGCACTGAGCCTGCAAGGCGTCTCCGTGGTGGTCATCGATGCCGGCGATAAATGCGCGCCTTTAAGCGACGAATACGGCCTGCGCGTCAGTGCTATTAACCAGGCCAGCGAAGCCCTGTTTACAGAGCTCGGCGCCTGGCCGCTGATGCAAGAGCAGCGTATCAGTCCTTATACGCAAATGGATGTACGCGATAAAGACAGCTTCGCCCATATTCATTTCAGTGCGGATGATTACGATGTGACCCATTTGGGCCATATTATCGAGAACGATGTTATTCATCGTGCTCTGGTAGCCAGATTAGAGCAGCAAGCTAATGTCACCCTGTTGTTTAATCACGCCTATAAAGACATTCACCAAAGCGACAGCAATGTATTACTCACGCTGGATAATGGCTCGCCGGTGATGTGTGAGCTCTTGATCGCCGCAGACGGCGCCAACTCAGGCGTACGCCAGCGCTTTAATCTGCCCATTACCTTTAAAGATTATGATCACCATGCCCTGGTCGCCACCATTAAAACCGAGCAGGGCAATGAGCAGTGCGCCCGTCAGGTGTTTTTGCCGGACGGTCCGTTAGCGTTTTTACCCCTGGCCGACGAGCATATGCATTCCATCGTTTGGTCGTGCTCACCGCAACAGGCACAAGCCTATCAAAGCATGACTGACGAAGAGTTTAACAAAGCGCTCTACACCGCCTTTGACGGTCAGTGTGGCCTGTGTGAGGTGCAATCTAAACGCCCGGTCTTCCCACTGACCATGCGCTACGCCCGTCAATGGGTGAAGGAGCGTATCGTGTTGATGGGCGATGCGGCCCACACCATACACCCGTTAGCGGGTTTAGGTATGAACTTAGGTCTTAAGGATGCGGCGCGCTTTACCGAGTTGCTGGCCGAGCCACTGTTAGGCGGGGAGGGCGATCTTCAACGTGCACTGCGCACCTATGAGCGCGAGCGTAAGCTCGACGCGCAAAAGCATATCGCCACCATGCAGGGGCTAAAAACCCTGTTTGCCGGTAACAACCCCATCAAGAAGCTGGTACGCGGTTTAGGCTTAAGTGCGGTGAACGATATCAAGCCGCTGAAGCAGGTGTTTGCAGAGCAGGCACTCGGCAAGTAAACATACGCCCTTTAACTCAGGCGCAAGGTAATAAACTCGGCGAGCTTGTCGATGGCATGGGCAGGCTCTTGGACGCGTTTAATCAAACTAATGCCCACTTGCCCAAGCACCGGCAGCATGTCGGTGTGTGTGGTAAAGGGCAGCTCCTCGGGCACGGTTTTACGTGCCAATACAGTGATCCCCAACTCTTCCTTAATGGCCGCCGTGAGTCCGGTCAAATCCGCATTGGTATAGACAATACGCCAGGGAATGCCGGCCTGCTCCAGGGCATCGATGGCGCGGCGGCGATAAATACAGCCCTGTGGCGCCACCACTAAGGTCACCGGCTTGTTCGCCTTGATGGAGGTATTGCCCACCCACACCAGCTGATCTTGTAAAAAGCTTGGGTAGTGGGGGTTATCCAGCTGTTCTACCAATGTCAGTAGCAGGTCAAACTCTTCGCGGTTACTCACGTGCATCAGCTGTTTACTGAGCTCGGATTTCACCTCCAGCGATACATCCGGATAGAGAGAAACAAAATCGCCAATAATGGCGGGCAAAATACTGGCGGCAAATTCGCTGGGAATGCCTAAGCGCACCTTACCGGTGACGGTTTCATTACTAAAGAGCTGCAAGATGGCGTCGTTTTCCTTGAGGATCTGCTTGGCCAGCGGCAGCAGTTGCTCGCCCTGATGATTGAGCACCTGGCGTTGCCCCTGCTTTTTAAACAGCTTACGGCCGAGTAAGTCTTCGAGGCGCTTTATTTGCAGGCTGACCGCAGGTTGCGACAGCCCCAGCAGCTCACCGGCCTTGGCAAAACCACCCACGTCAACAACGGTGACCAGGGTGCGCAGACTGTCCATGGGGATATTTTTCATATTAGTAAAGGAAATTTATTGGCCTATATACATTGCAATTATTTATCAATCGATAAAAAATTACAATTTGTTGTTGCTCTGGCCCAGCCCTATACTGCCAACAGTTTAAAAATCACAAGTTGAGGCAGCCATGACGATCCAATCTCTCTTTTTTGCCCGTCATCACGGCGCGGAAAACGCCCAGACCAATACCTTTGTGTCGGCCAATGAACAGATCATCGATCTCGGCGGCTCGGAAGTGCTCTTGTTATTACAAAGCCTGAAGACCAGCACCTTGAACTGGGCCAATAAAACCGGCATGGCGGTGCGTTATGAGCTGCCAGAGCAGGCGCTCAGCTTTGATGTTTTCTTCTTAAGCGATACCGCGCTGCGCATAGTAACCAACGACGCCGAGCCGCTGCTGGCAGTGCTTGATACGGCCAGCGAGTCGTTTGATGTGGATATTTTGCCCCGTCCCGAGCTAAATTGCCTACACTTTAGCGGTCCCGATGCCGGTGAGTTCCTTAGCCAGCAATTCAGCCTGTATATGGGCATGGCGCTTGGCGATAACAGCCAGCATTATGGCGTGCAGTGCGATGACTGTTTTGTTATCGCCAGTGCCAAGGACGCACAGCAGTACTATCGCGTGTTTGCCTTGTCATCGACGCTAACGGATTTAACCCATAGCCTAACCAGCGCTCGTTTTAACCCCCAAGCACAAGCTGCTTAAATGGGCGCACTGGGTTATGTAAGCATCTTTTGCCAGATGTTAAAAAAGTAATCGTTAATTTGGGTGCCAGCGGCGAACAACTTATGTATAATCGCGGCCCATGTTATTCCCCCTCGATAATCGAGGCCACGCCCACCATACTGGGTTTGTAAAACGTGAAGGAATATTATGTCTTCTAAAACACCTCTACATGCCAAGCACCTGGAAGCCGGTGCAAAAATGGTTGATTTCCACGGCTGGGAAATGCCGATCAATTACGGTTCGCAAATCGAAGAGCACAACGCGGTGCGTACCGACGCTGGCATGTTCGACGTATCACACATGACCATAGTTGACGTTCAAGGCGATGACGCCAAAGCTTTCCTACAAAAATTGGTAGCAAACGACGTTGCTAAGCTAACCGTTGCCGGTAAAGCGCTTTACACAGGCATGCTTAACGAGCAAGGCGGTGTGATCGACGATTTGATCATCTATTTCTTCAGCGACACCGAGTACCGCTTAGTGGTTAACTCGGCGACCCGTGAAAAAGACTTAGCCCACTTGGCTGCCGTTTCTGCCGATTTCAACGTGAGTGTGACCGAGCGTCCTGAGTTCGCCATGATCGCCGTGCAAGGCCCTAACGCCAAAGCAAAAACAGCAAACGTACTAAGTGCAGCACAGCAAGAAGCCGTGGCCGATATGAAGCCATTCTTCGGTGTGCAGGCCGGTGATTTATTTATCGCCACAACAGGCTATACTGGCGAAGACGGTTACGAAATCGTAGTACCAAACGAGCAAGCCGCAGACCTATGGCAGCAGCTGCTAGACGCAGGTGTAGCACCGGCTGGTCTAGGTGCGCGTGACACCTTACGTTTGGAAGCAGGTATGAACCTATACGGTCTGGACATGGACGAAAGCGTATCTCCGCTGGCGGCCAACATGGCCTGGACCATTGCCTGGGAACCTGCAGAGCGTGATTTCATCGGCCGTGCAGTATTAGAGCAACAACGCGCTGACAAGAGCACCGACAAACTTGTTGGTCTTGTGCTTGAAGAAAAAGGCGTATTACGCAGTGGCTTAAAAGTAGTAAGTGAAGCGGGCGAAGGGGTGATCACCTCAGGTACCTTCTCACCAACACTAGGTCACAGTATTGCACTTGCCCGTGTACCGCGTGAAATCGGTGAAACGGCGCAGGTTGAAATGCGTAAAAAATTAGTCAATGTTAAAGTGGTTAAACCTTGCTTTGTGCGTCAAGGTAAAGCCGTAGTATAAGAATATAAATTTACACCAAAGGAACAGACAATGAGCAACATTCCAAGCGAGTTAAAGTACGCTAGTTCACACGAGTGGGTACGCGCTGAAGGCGATGGTACTTACACTGTAGGTATCACAGAGCACGCGCAAGAGCTTCTAGGTGACATGGTATTCGTAGAACTACCAGAAGTTGGTGACGAAGTAGACGCAGGTGAAGACTGTGCCGTTGCTGAGTCTGTAAAAGCGGCTTCAGACATCTACGCGCCAATCGGCGGTGAAATCGTTGCTATTAACGAAGAGCTTGAAGATGCACCTGAAACGGTAAACAGCGACCCTTACGGCGACGGCTGGTTATTCCGTATTAAAGCATCTGATGAGTCTGAGCTTGAAAATCTGCTTGACGCAGAAGGCTACCAGAACAACATCGACGAAGACTAATTAGTCGTTTGGGCGTCGGCCCTGAAAAGCCCCGTTTTGGGGCTTTTTTGATACTAACCCCAGGTACCTGGGTATCGGGTTAGTGTAGATGTGCCGCCATATCGGCACCCTTACAGGTTTGGTGCAATGCCATATTTGTTGGCAATAACCCCCACTAAACCGCATTAAATTTCTTGGATCATAGGAATCTGGACACATGTCAAATGCCAAATCTCTTGAACAGTTAGAGCAGAAGCAAGATTTTATTCGTCGTCACATTGGCCCAAGCGCGGCGCAAATGAGCGACATGCTAAGTGCTCTTGGAGTATCGAGTGTTGAAGCGCTGATGGAACAAACTGTTCCTGCTAGCATTCGTCTTGAGAACGGCCTGCAAATTGGCGAAAGCCGCACTGAGGTTGAAACCCTAAGCTACCTAAAATCAGTAGCCAGCAAAAACAAGGTATTCAAATCATACATAGGTCAGGGTTACCACCCGACGCATGTACCTCACGTGATCCTGCGTAACGTTTTAGAAAACCCAGGTTGGTACACGGCTTACACGCCATATCAACCAGAGATCGCCCAAGGTCGTTTGGAATCACTGCTTAACTTCCAAACCCTATCAATGGACTTGACCGGTCTTGACCTTGCAAGCGCGTCACTACTTGACGAGTCAACTGCTGCGGCTGAAGCCATGGCTCTTGCTAAGCGCGTTTCTAAAGCGAAAAAAGCCAACGCATTCTTTATTGCAGAAGACGTTCACGTACAAACTATCGACGTGGTAAAAACACGTGCCGAGCAGTTTGGTTTTGACATCATCATTGGTCCTGCAAGCGAAGCGGCAAACCATGAGATCTTCGGTGCCTTATTCCAGTATCCAACAACAAGCGGTGAAGTGGTTGATTTAACCGACCTTATCGCTGCTGTACAAAGCAAAAAAGCACTAGCCTGTGTTGCTGCAGACATCATGGCGCTTATGCTACTTAAAGCACCAGGTAAACTAGGTGCAGACGTAGTACTTGGTTCAGCACAGCGTTTTGGTGTGCCTATGGGTTACGGTGGTCCACACGCTGCCTTCTTCACAACCCGTGATGCCTACAAGCGTTCACTACCAGGTCGTATCATCGGTGTTTCAAAAGACCGCCTAGGTAACGACGCACTGCGCATGGCAATGCAAACACGTGAGCAGCACATCCGCCGTGAAAAAGCGAACTCAAACATCTGTACTGCACAGGTGTTACTAGCGAACATGGCTGCCTTCTACGCGGTTTACCACGGCCCACAAGGTCTGAAAACAATCGCTGAGCGTATCCACCGTTTTGCTGATATCCTAGCCGCTGGTCTTAAAGAGAAAGGCGTAGCGCTTAAGCACGACACATGGTTCGACACCATCACTGTTGTTGCTGATAACAAAGACGAAGTCGTTGCACGCGCACTTGCAGCAGAAGTTAACTTCGCGACTAACCACGCAGGTGAGTACTCAATCTCTGTATCTGAGACTACAACTCGTGAAGACGTACTAGAGCTATTCGACATCATCCTAGGTGAAGGTCATGGTCTAGACGTAGCTGCACTTGATGCACAAATCAGCGCCAATGGTTCACAGTCTATCCCAGCTAGCCTGGTACGTGATGACGAAGTGTTAACGCACCCGAACTTCAACTCGTACCACAGCGAAACTGAGATGCTTCGTTATATCAAGCGTCTAGAAAACAAAGACTTATCGCTTAATCACTCAATGATCTCGTTAGGTTCATGTACGATGAAACTAAACGCGACAGCAGAGATGATCCCAATCACATGGCCAGAGTTTGCAAACTTGCACCCATTCTGCCCATTGGATCAAGCGGCAGGTTACCAGATCATGATTGGTGAACTACACGACTGGTTGGTAAACATCACGGGTTACGATGCCGTATCACTACAGCCTAACTCAGGTGCTCAGGGTGAATACGCAGGTCTTATCGCCATTCGTAAATACCACGAGTCACGCGGTGAAGGTCACCGTAACGTATGTTTGATCCCAAGCTCTGCGCACGGTACTAACCCTGCATCGGCACAAATGGCCAGCATGAAGATCGTAGTGGTTGATTGTGACAAGCTAGGTAACGTGGATATGGCTGACCTTAAAGCGAAAGCTGAAGCGGTGTCAGAAAACCTATCGTGCATCATGATCACATACCCGTCTACGCACGGCGTATACGAAGAAACCATCCGTGAAATCTGTGACATAGTGCATCAGCACGGCGGCCAGGTTTACATGGACGGCGCCAACATGAACGCGCAAGTAGGTGTAACCAGCCCAGGCTTTATCGGTTCAGACGTATCGCACCTTAACCTGCACAAAACATTCTGTATCCCACACGGTGGCGGTGGCCCAGGTGTTGGCCCAATCGGTGTTAAATCACACCTAGCGCCATTTATGCCTAACCACAGCGTGATCAACGTACCTGGTACTAATGTAGACAACGGCGCGGTATCTGCAGCCCCTTACGGCTCAGCGCTTATTCTTCCTATCTCATGGGCTTATATCACCATGATGGGTAGCGAAGGCCTACGTGAAGCAACCGAAACAGCGATTGTGAATGCCAACTACCTGGCCGAGAAGCTAAGCGAGCATTATCCAATCCTATACCGTGGCCGTAACAACCGCGTTGCCCACGAGTGTATCGTTGACCTGCGTCCAATCAAAGAAGCCACTGGCGTATCTGAAATGGACGTAGCTAAGCGTTTGATGGACTACGGTTTCCACTCACCAACAATGTCATTCCCGGTAGCCGGCACCTTGATGATCGAGCCAACCGAGTCTGAGTCTAAGGTTGAGATCGACCGCTTTATCGAAGCCATGGTGTCAATCAAGAGCGAAATCGACAAGATTGCTAACGGCGAGTGGTCAATTGAAGACAACCCGCTAGTATACGCGCCGCACACGCAAGCAGACGTACTAAGCAACGACTGGAACCGCGCATACGACCGTTTCTATGCTGCATTCCCAGTTGAAAGCGTAGCGAAGAACAAGTTCTGGCCAACAGTGACACGTATCGATGACGTGTTCGGTGACCGTAACCTGATTTGTTCTTGTCCTGCGGTAGAGTTGTATCGCGAGGACTAATTGGCTGAATACGACAATTGAAGTTGGAAACTAGGTAATTGTAGTTGGAAACTGCAATTATAGTTGGAAACTCTGATCTCAGTTGATTTATGCTAAATAGCGAGTACTGCGAAAGTAGTCCTCGCTTTTTTGTTTTTACTCTACATTAAACAAAAAACAACTTGTTATCATGTAAACCGTAACTGTATGATTTAGCAAGAGACTCCACAAAACTCAGCTCCTGTTTGATAGGGCTTACACATACATAAAGGGATATTATTATTTTATGGATGAAAACCTTTTAGCTTTTCCAATTAATTACAGGGCAACATTAAAGCACCTTCGCCAAGACCTTAAAGACGATTGGTTTTTTGATACCGTTAGATATGAAGATTTACTTTCGAATACACGGAATTTACATGAGATCTTGTCTAAAAACCTGGAAGAAAATCATGGTGAATACAAGTCTGGCCATCGCACCATGTACGATGTGCCAAAAAGATCTTTAGGCCTTCGTTATTCACTTGAAACTGACTTCTACGATAGATTTCTTTACCAAGCTATTTGCACTTATCTGATCCCATATTTTGATCCAATTTTATCGCATAGAGTGTTTAGTCATCGTTACAATAAGCATGGGAAAGAAAAGTATCTTTTTAAACACAGAATTGAGCTTTGGAATACGTTTGAAAATATTAGTTATATCGCTCTTGAAGACGATAAAACGCTACTCATAACTGATCTGTTAAATTACTTTGAACAAATATCAATTGAAGCTATTGAGCATGCGTTTATTGAAATGATGTCAGCAATTGATGCCTCTGGAGCAGAGAAAAACAATATTAGAAGTGCCATCAATACCTTGAAAGTGTTGTTGCAAAAATGGTGTTACAACGAAAGGCATGGTTTACCACAAAACCGCGATGCTTCATCTTTTATAGCAAATGTTGTTTTAGATGCCGTCGATAAAAGGATGGTAGATAAAGGATATGACTACTTTAGGTATGTCGACGATATTAGGATTATTTGTAGTGATGAATTTGAAGCCAAAAGAGCTCTTAATGATCTTATTTTTGAACTGAGAAAATTGGGCCTAAACATCAATTCCAAGAAAACGGAAATACTAAACAATAGCAGTAAAAACATAGACGAGTTTTTTCCGAGTTCTGATGAAACGATGATCCTTATCGATACAATGTGGCGCTCCAAGAGTAAGAAAGTAATTACTCGTTCCATTCCTATTCTGTTTGAATTTCTGCAAAAACAAATACGGAGTGGTGAAACACAAAGTAGGCCTTTTAGATATTGCATAAATCGATTTAAGACATTAATTAGTTCAAATATATTTGATTCAAAATCCATTCTAGCGGGTGAAATAGCTGATGCTTTAATAGCAGAATTACCGCACCAAGCTGTATCTTCAGATCAGTTCAGCAAATTATTAATGGATTTAGATTTATCTGCTGTGCAGTGTGAAAATATCGTAGATTTTATTAAAAATAAGGATGTAGCTATACATGGGTGGCAGAACTATCACTTGATTATGCTTTTAGCTTACAAAAAATTTAAGTCATTAGCATTGGTTGAGCACTGTAAAAAGCTAGTAAGTCTTGACGTTAAAAGCCCAGAATCTCCAGCATGTTTTATTTACCTTGCTTCAGTTGGTCTTGAGCAAGAAGTCGAAAGCTTTATCCCACTATTTAATGAGTCATGGCCTTATCAACACCAAAGATGTTTCCTTATAGCATTGCAAGAGTCTGATCCTAAGAAGCTTAGACCTATGTTTGGGAAAGTTGGTTATCGTACAAAAGGAACTGTTAAAAGAATGAAGCAAAATAGGCACTTCTCAGGGGAAACTATTTATCTTAAAGACTTTAATACTACAGTGATTACTGAGGTCTATAACGAGTTGTCGTCTTATGAGTAAAGGGAAAACGTACTTTTTACTTTATCAAAAGGATTTTTCTGAAAAAGGCGGAGATCGTTATTTTCTTTACGATGGATTTGATTTCGCTGAGGTATCCTCGGAAAAAGTCATTTCTTTAGAGGGGTTTATAGTTACGCATGATTATTGGTTGCTCGCTAGTTCAATTTACAAAGACCATCAGTCGCTTCCGAATAAAGTAATTGACGCAGTCTTGCTGTCAAAAATCGTTGCAGGACACAAATCGGCTCAAGGAGATGTGCAGGCTTGGGATATTTCTCAAACAATAAAACCGTTATTTAATGATGCTTCTGACTTTGATAAATATTTAGAAATTTTCTACAGGCGTAGAGAATTAGAATTAGACGTGTATATGCTGTTCGCTCACAAATTGGCAGAGTTTTTTGATTTAGTTTCAGAGCAAGCTTCAAAGGCTGGAGAAAGCACGCGTTTTTATCAGCTGGAGTTGCCGATTTATAATAAGTTAACGTTAGCAGCATGCAAAGGACTTAGGATTAATAACGATCGTTTAAGAGAGCATAAATGTGCTTTAAAGCATGATTTTTATAGGAGTCTAAAGCTATTTGCGGAGAAGCATAATGTAATGTATGCGATTCCAAATGATGGTGAAATTAAAGAACAACTAGAAAGATTAGGGTTTAACACTCAAGATTATAGTACTGAATATCTACTAGACTTTTTGCCAATTGACTCAGGATATGGCCAAGACTTGCGCTCGCTTCAAAAATTAAACAAGAGTTATAGGATTTTTAACTCAATTTCGTCAGGAAGCAACCGCTTAAAGCCAATAGTTGAAACCTATTGGACTTCAACCTCAAGAATATATCATCGTTCTCCAAATCTTCAGAATATTTCTAAGAAATACAGAGATATATTTATCGCCGATGAAGGGCTTCAGCTTTGTTATATTGACTATGATCAGTTTGAAGTAGGTATTATGGCAGCTTTGTCTTCTGACCCGAAAATGAAGGAAATATATGAAAACAAAGATGCTTATGTAGATTGTGCTAAAGCTATTTTTGGTGATGAGAGCAAGAGGAAAAAAGCGAAAGTTTTATTTTTATCGTATACATATGGGATGTCTTTGAAAAATATTCTCAATTCAGTTGAAGTTAATGGCGGAGATAAAAAAGTTGCTCAAAGATACTTTGCAGAATTCTCTGTTTATGAGAAGTGGAAAGAGAGTATATATCGGGAATATTTTGAGAATGGTCGTGTTTCTTCAATCTCAGGTAATTTCTTAAATAGGGGGGCTGAAGGAGAATTAACGGAAAAAGAAAAAAGATCTGCCGCAAATCATGTAATCCAAGCTACAGCAACTTTCATCTTTAAAAAAGCTTTGTTGAAGCTCTCAAACCTAAAAGGTGCTCAAATACTTATTCCGATGCATGACGCTGTACTTTTTCAACATGACAATACAGTTAACCCTGAATCTGTAATTGATATTTTTGAGCGGACTATGACTGAAGCTTTGGAGGACAAAGTCAACGGGAAAGCTTCTAAAGAAGAGTTTTACTTGGAGTAACTTTGTCCACTTCCCCTAAACAGAGACAGACATAATTAGAGTTTTCTGCAATGATTAACGCAGGAGACGACTATGAAAAAATCACGTCATACAGAATCTCAGATCATCGCTGTTTTAAAAGAAGTTGATGCGGGTAGGAAGGTTGAGGAAGTATGCCGCCATAACGGCATTAGCAGTGCAACTTATTACAACTGGAAGTCCAAATACAGTGGGATGGAAGCTTCTGACGTCAAACGGTTGAAAGAGCTGGAAGAAGAAAACGCCAAGCTTAAAAAGATGTTTGCGGATGTCAGCCTAGAAAATCATGCGCTTAAGGAGCTTTTCGCAAAAAAGGGTTGGTGACAGCTTTTTGCAATGCCTTTATCAGTTGAGGTAGTCTAACAATAAGCACTTATACAAGGAATTAATCGGAAAGAATGGACGCAATTTTCAATTTTGACTTTGTTTCAATAACTAAGATATTAGCCAGTATCTTTGCTATCGTGCTCGCGGTAAGCCGCATATACATAGAACTTAGCTCACAGAATTACAAAAAAGTAGAACTCTACCAACGATTACAGCAGCTGTGTGGTCGAGATGCGAATAATAATTTGTCAGAAATATTAGTCATTTTGCGTTTATTCACGAGTGCTCACCTTACTAACAAAGAAATTGAATGGTTTATTTGGACACCAGGTGCATTTCGCTACCTTCCTGAATACGGCAGAAAATATGAGTTTATTGATATTGATTATGAGAAAAATACGTTTAAATGGCGGGGGAAGTTTGGTAGCTCGTTAGAACGTTATGCTTTTTTAGCATTATTATTTATCGCGTATTTCATCTTCGGAGTGGGCGGGGTCATTTTTGTGCAGTTTGCATCAATGGATATTGTAGATAATGTCTACATCGAGTTTTTTCTGACTGTCGCATTAGGTTTTGGTGGGGCTGTATGTTTTATTATGGCGTATATCTCACTCAGAAAATTTCTTATTCTCTTGCCATGGGAATACTTGATCGATACTAACCTACGTGGCGATAGAGCCGACGAACCTGTTGCAGAGGTCGTTATTCACACGAAAGAAAACAAACGGCGATATATTCATTTATAAATGGAGTGATAAACGATGGACAAGAAGCTGATAGCCTCAGTTTTACTCAACCTCATATTGGTTGCAGTGTTGCTCAAGGGAACGTTCGAACCTAAAGACCAGAAAGTGTTTATTGCGACAAAAGATCAAGTCGCTTGTTTGGAGAACTGGAAAAAGAAGACATACGCCAAACAACAAATCTGGGGGCCAGAATATTTTGATGAACACTATGTGGTGTTCGATGACTCGGTTGAAGGAACGCGCTCTTTTGAATCTGAAATTTCTGGGTGTTTTTATGATGCGACCACAGGCACAGACCAACTCCAGGAACTGGAGCCACTCGTCAAATGGCTAGAGAGCGAAGGCTATAAAAACATTAGCTTTTACAAACCTCCTCAAGACTCTCGAATCACAGTGTATGGTAAATAAACAACTAGAGATAAATTAAAGGGAATTTACATGAGAGGAAAAAATAAAACAGACACCCACTCTAGAAGGAAATAAAGGGGGCGGGTCTTGCATTGTGCAGTCCAGCAAATTCACCTGACCTCTTTTATCTTCTATCTCAATTCTCTGGCCCTTTGAGGGTGAAGGTTAAGTGCTTACGCATATCTTTTAGGATCACGCCTTTTTTCAGCATGGCAGCGCTTAATCGTTTTTGCCATTTGAGTAGGTGAGGTTCGGCGGCCTTTAGTGCCTGGTCATTTTCGAATTGAAAACACAGGAGCAGGGAGCCGGGGAACAAGTGGTACTCCACATCAAACCAGCATTGCAACATGCCGGGTAATTCTGCGCGTGCTTGTTGTTCGAGTGCATCGGCAACGTTGAGCACCAGTGCTTGTTGTTTTAGCTGGACTTTGGAGAGCTTTTTCATGGAAGTTCGAGATAAGGAGTTAAGGTATAAAGCGTAATTATAACCGGGCCCAGAGCGCTATGGAATGTGGAATGCATTATGGAAACTAACAAGACACCCACCTTAAGAGATATCTCGCATGAGTGATGGCGCCAAGTCTTTCTTTTTGCATCTGAGCCAGCCCAATCCCACAGCCACTAAGAATCTAGTCCCAAGAGTCCGCTATATCAGCTCATTTGCCCGTAGTTTTCAAACTTAGATCTCGTTATTTAGCCAACAGGGCTACCCCTGTTCAGTTACCGTGTTATATTCATTTTAAGTGTCATCATTATATCCGCCTGAGGCTGGTATCAATACCTAGCCAGCTTAGCAAATGGATGTAGCGGCGAATTTAAGAAGAGGCGTATGCAAGAATCAGATTTATTTTCACAACTGGGCCAACGCAAGCAGCAGCAAAGTGAGTTGGTCGACACGGTCAACAAACATTATGGCGATTATGTGTTTAACTCGGACGGCGCGGTGACCACCAGTGAGAGTGTGTATTTCCCTATTAAAGAAGGCGTGCTCGCCGGCTACTGGCTCGACACGGATGCCGCAGACTATCAATCTCTGGAAGGTAAAACCCTTTCATCTATCGAAAACCTGTACTTCTTTGTCTTTACCCCGCAACAGATGCAAGAGCTGATCCTTGACGCCGATGAAGAGGAAGAGTAAGCAAACCCAGATTTCCTAGGCATAGAAGTTTGGTTAGGTCTTGCGCTTAGCCGAACCCACAATCACTCTAATCTCCACTTCGTCACACAGGTGTATTAGTTGATTTTCTGTTTAAATTCGCGCTGGAGAAATCCTCCCCTTTGTTGTCGGCCTTATCGGCAATGTGCTCCTACATTGCTCTACTACCGCCATCCATGGCGGCAAAGACCGACCTATAAACTGTTATCCATGACGGCAAAGTCTAACTTACAGTGCTTTGTTGTCGGCCTAAAAGACCGACCTACAAACCTCAATTCCACGTTGTCACACAGATGTGTGAGTTCAATACGTAGGACACTTGCTAGTTAACCTCTTCATTATGTTCACTAAAATACCGGCCGCGCTTAAGTTGCCACTGGCCGTCCTGGCTCTGGCACATGGCATAGCGAAAATAGGGCTGGATGCCGGGCCAGTGATAGCGCAGGTCGCTGAACCACACGCAGCCTTGCTTTGCCGATGTCTCTTTTGCTAACACCACCGGGTACTCGGCAAAGTCTCTAAAGGCCTTGAAGTTCGGGTGTTGCCACGCCTGGTGAATAACTGGGTCGGAGTGCGCCGGCAGTGTGTAGCTGCGCCATTGTAAAGTGCCCGCCTCGGTATAGGCCTCGGCAAAGCCCTTTACCCCAGCGGCGTGTGACAGGCTATCCGCCAGCGGGTCTGTTGTGAACTTAAGATAGGCCTGATAAATGTGTTCCTCGTCTTCGCTCAGCACCTGCCAATAAAGGGGTGAAAAAGGCTGTGGCAGCAAGCGACTACCTGCGGCGGGAGCAGGTGTCTGCTGCTGTATTTGCGCCATTAAAGTGAGTTTTATGCCGAGCACAGCCGCAAGATAGAGCCAGGGCGGGCTCAAGGCCGCCAGGCGAAAGCGCTTTTTACGCCACATTTTTTTTCGGCAAATATAAAAAAGCAACCCGGCCAGTATCACGCTCAGGGTGAAGTAGGGATCGATGATAAACAAGAGGTCCCAGCTGATCTTGTCGTCGGACAAAGGCGCAAACCAGCGGGTGCCGAACACGGTTAAGGTATCTGCAACTAGGTGCGAGAGAATAGCCAGCCAACAGATGGTAAAGACCAGTGCGGCGTTTGCCAGACGCAGCAATTTACACAAGAGGTAACTTATCAGCGCCGCCCATACGGGGGAGAGCAGCAGGGAATGGGTTTCAGCCCTATGCCAATAGGCCAGAAAGTCTAACGGGTTGAGCCAAAAGAGCAGGTAGTCAATGTCCGGAAAAAGGGCCACCGCAGCGCCGATCGCGGCCCTGAGTTTCCAGTCAGTCTTTGTGCAGGTGTCTGCGCCGGCATCTTCCGATAACGGCTTAGCTGCGGGCAACTGGGCGACAAGAGCGCCAATTAATACATGGGTGAGGGGATCCAAGGCTAGGTTGCTCGGCCCGGGCGGGAGAAAAAGCGATGGCCGGTATGGAGTCCCTTTATCAAGCCTGCCAACAGGGATCTGGTTTTAGCATTATCGGCACTGTTATCGCTTAAAAAGAAATAAAAGCTGCTCAGGTAGGCGCTGGTGAGCGCAATCTCATCGGCCACCTTGGCCAACCCTTGTTGTCGGCGCGCCGCCGCTTCTCTGAACCACTGCACGGTGCGGCTGACGCGGGTCACACCATGAGCCTGCAGGTGAAAGTGCCCGGGCTCAAGTTTATAGCGCATGATATCGCGCACCACGGCTTTGTAAGGAGCCAGATAATGAAACCAGCTCATGATGCAATTGAGGGTGCGCTCTTGCTCTGAGCCCCGTCTACCGGCCTCGGTATCGGCGTATTCGAGCATGGCTTGGTCGGCGCGGTCGAATAAGGCTTCGGCGAGATCGTCCTTGGAACGAAAGTGCCTGTGTATATCGCCTAAGCCACAGTTGAGGGAGGCGGCTAACTCATGCAGCGAGAAGCTATCCCAGCTCGATTGCAATGCTAATACAATGGCACGATCAAGGATGGTCTGGGGCGAAAGCGTATAGGCAGCCATTGAAAGAACGCCTTGGGTAAAAGCCGGTTGATGTTGTTTTTAGTATAGGTAGCAGCGGGCGCAGCAGCAACTGGGTCCCTGGCGTGCCTTATCCTGCAGCGCTCTCAGTTACAGGGAGAAGCAGACAAATTGAACAGGTTTTTAGGCGCCGTGGCCAGGCTTTTCTTTTGCTGTAGTAGAGCAGAACCTGTGTATTCAAAAGAGGGCGAAGGTGACTGGTTCGGCAGGGGGGCTCGCCCGGTTGTGCCAAGCGAGGGGCTGGGTTCTTCTTATCTGAAACAGCAAAGTAGATTGCTGCGACAATATTGCGCTATGTGTATCTAAAACCTATGCTTTTTATATCTGCCTGGCTCGAAATTTGATAAGCAAATGGAAAATCTGACGATTGCAATGGCCGGTTTAACCGCCATTATTCTTTTTATTTTTGGGCTTCAGAATTTTTCTCGGGAAATTGAAAGCATCTCTGGCGAGCGCTTTCGCAAGTCGCTTAGCCGAGCGACGCGCATACCCATACTCGGCGTCTTTATTGGCGCCATTGTTACCGCTTTAATTCAGTCCAGCTCTGCCACCTCGGTGATCACCATTAGTTTAGTTAACGCCGGGGTGTTAACCTTTAAGAACAGTGTGGGCATTATTTTCGGCTCCAACGTGGGCACCACAATAACGGCGCAGTTGGTGGCCTTTAAGCTTACCGTATTTGCACCCGTGTTTATCATGATCGGATTCTTTTTATCCCTTACCCGCAATCGTTTTTCTATCTTTGGCAAGACCATTTTCTATTTTGGTTTTGTGTTTTTCAGCCTCAATCTGATCTCTTCTTCTTTGGCGCCATTGCAAAATAATCCGGCATTAATCGAAATTTTAACGCATCCGCAAAACCCACTGATTGCTATTTTGGTCGGCTGTATTTTTACGGCCTTGGTGCAATCCAGCTCGGTTACAACGGGTCTGGCTATTATCTTCACGCAACAGGGGGTTTTGGGCCTTGAGAATGCGGTGCCCATCATCATGGGGGCCAATATAGGCACCACGGCAACGGCCATGATCGCTGTTTTTGGGATGGATATCGCCGCTAAAAAAGCAGCCTTGAGTCACTTCTTGTTTAATGTGGGTGGGGTGTTGTTGTTTTTGCCCGCCATTTTATTGTTTGGCCACAGGTTAAGTGACGTGACCATGGACCCAGCCATTGCCTTGGCTAACATTCACTTCATATTCAACGTGGTTGCCAGCCTCATATTTATTATTTTTCTGACGCCTTTTACACGCTTTGTCGACTTTTTGCTGGGTGAAGGGAAAATGGATTTTGAGCGCCTTGAGCTGCCAACCTATCAAGAAGATGAAGAGTTTCAGCTCATCGTGGACAGGCTTGAAGCGGGTAACCAACAGCTGCTCAACTTTTTAAAGGAGAACTACAACCTCGTCACCCTAAGCTTAGAAACAAACTACATGAGTATTCAGGACACGGCGCAAAAACGCATTGAATACGTCAACTTTATTGAAAAAGAGTACATGACTTACTTCACCTCGTTGTTAAGCAAGATGAAGGATGAAGAGCAGTCGAGAGAGCTGATAATACAAATTAATCGCTATGATTATCTGTTCCAGATCCATGACTCAATTACCGATCTGTTTGAGAGTAAGCGCATCATGAGCAAACAATTTATCGAGTTAAAAAGTGATATTTTGATTCTGGTGAGAGAGCTATCGAGCGATACCTTAAATCTTTTTACCCAAACCAGTGAGCATTTAGAAGAGCCAAAAAATGATGAAATTGAGAAGTCGGCCAAGTTGTTGCAACTGCATTTAAATCAGGCCCACCGCAAGCTGTTATTGTTACTTGCCGATACCAATAGAAAAGATGCAGGGGCACTCACCAACTTTGTTACTTACTCGCAACGCCTCAAAGATAAATTAATAAATTTCCATAAGGTGTCTTCAAACATAACCGCCGAATTATGACGCGCTGGCAAGGGAAGATAACGGGAGTTCTTGGTCGCATCGCCACTGCCACTATAGTCTTTGCCCCGATACTCCTTTTACCGCCTTTGGATGAACCAAAACGCCGGTGGTGTAGTATCTTTGCTTATGATCATAACCAGCTGAGCGCTTGCAGTAGCGCATCAAACAGGAGCACGCATGTTAAATATGGATTTTGCCGAGAAGTTAGCGATTAAAACGGCAGCGCAACCCTGGCTGGCAAGCCCAGCTAAAGGGGTGTGGCGCAAGCCATTGGAGCGCGAAGGCAAAGAGTCTGGGCACACCACAAGCATAGTTAAATACGAGGCGGGCTCGCGTTTTAATCCGCATCCTCATCCTCTGGGCGAGGAGATCTTTGTGCTTGAGGGGGTGTTTTCAGACGAGCACGGCGATTACCCGGCGGGCACCTACATTCGTAATCCGCCTAAGAGTGTGCATGCGCCCTTTAGTAAAGAAGGCTGCGTGCTCTTTGTGAAGCTCAATCAGTTTGATGAAAAGGATACGCAAACAGTGCGCATCAACACCCGGGCAACACCCTGGCAACCGGGGCAGGGTGGTCTTGAAGTGATGCCACTGCACACCTTTGAGCATGAACATACGGCCCTGGTCAAATGGCCCAAGGGCGAGCGCTTTGTGCCTCATAAGCACTTTGGCGGCGAAGAGGTTTTAGTGCTTAGCGGCGAGTTTATCGATGAATTCGGTCATTATCCGCAGGGCACCTGGCTGCGCAGCCCGCATATGAGTGAGCACACGCCGTACGTAAACGAAGAAACGGTGATCTTGGTGAAGGTAGGGCATGTGCCTTTTCGCTATTAGCCTTGGCGCAATACCTGCGGCCCCGGCTAGGTGGTTCAATTAAGGAACCGGCGCTGGTTTTGCACCCGTTTTTATTATCATGCTGCTTTTAACACCGGGATATATCTGGTTAGATAGGGCTGCAAACGCATTGCAATAAAGACAATAAGTAACAACGCAATGTGATAAGTTTCGAATGAAACGTCGGCAGATGTTCAGGTGCTGCAGGCCTGGTGTATCAGTTGTCTGCCTATCGGCGTGATCTTATAAATAAAAAATAATCGAGGTAACAATGAAATCATTAATTCACTTTCTTGCGGCAATCACGCTTGCGTTTAGCTCTGCGGTCTTTGCCCATGTCGATTTGAAAACCAGCGTGCCCGCTGATAAGGCCACGCTAGCGCAAACACCCGAGCTGTTATCACTCACTTTTACCAAAGAAGTGCGCCTGGTAAAGGTATCACTAAAAAATGCGCAGGGTGAGGCCATTAAATTTGGCTTTAAGCCCACTAAGGAAGCGAGTCTTGAGCATTCCTGGGCACTTCCTGAACTTGCGCCCTCAAGCTATCAGGTTGATATGATTTTTCTTGGCCAAGACGGCCATAAAATGAAAAGCAGCGTTAGCTTTGTTGTGAACTAAGCAGGGTTAATACCCAGTGATGGACGTGTTTATCTGGAATACCATCATTGTGCTAGCGAAAATGGCCTTTTATGCAGGCTTTGCCGGTGTTGCCGGCTATGCCTTCTTGGGTCAGGTGTTTGCCCATGAACAGGACCCCGTACGGCCAGGCGTATTGAGCGGCATTTGCCTGCCATTATCTCTGGTTCTGCTTGCCTTTGTCGGCAATGTTGTTTGGTTTTTTGCCAATACCGGTGCCATGGCAGAAGACGGCATTGGCGGCGCATTCGATAGCTTTATCCTGGAAATTATGTGGGATTCATCCATAGGTGACGCGACCCAGGTGAGAGCCCTGGGCTGCCTAGCTGCCTTAGGGGCGGTGATGCTATTGGCTTGCTCTGCCAAAGCCACATTAGTTAAATGGGCGCGCCATGGCCTGTTTGCTGCCAGCTTATTAATGCTTGCCTACTCCTTTACCTTGGTCGGGCATGTTTCTGAGTTAACGGCGCTAGAAAAAGCGCTTTTAATGGTGCATGTTGTGGTGATGGCCTGGTGGTTTGGGGCCCTGTATCCGCTTAAACATGCCATTGAGGTGCTCAGTGATGATGGGCTAATAGCCCTGATGAACCGCTTTTCACGGCAGGCTAGTGTATTGGTTGGGGTTTTACTCTTGGCCGGGGCGTATTTGGCGTTTCAATTGCTCAGCAGCCCTCAGGCACTGTTTGCGTCGAGTTACGGACAAACCTTACTGCTTAAGCTAGTGTTAGTGCTGTGTATATTGGCGCTGGCCGCCAGGCACAAGTTTATACTCGTTCCTCGGCTTAACAACCCGGATGGGCGGGCGGTGTTAGCTAACTCCATCACTCTAGAGATGGTCATCGCAGGGGCCATTTTGGCCGTAACCGCTTGCTTAACCAGTGTGGTAGGCCCTACTAACTAAAACAATAAAAAGAGAAGCATAATGAAATTACTATCGGCATTTTTATTCCTACTGGCAACGACCAGCGTTGCCGGCCAAGCCCAGGGTGGCGATGAAAAAGACGCGAAACTGTTCAAAGGGTTGGACACACCAGCGGCCAAGGCGGTGCTAACCTTTAAACAGGCCCTTAAAAGCGGTGATAAGGCGCTCGCCACGGCACAGCTTGCCGATGATATTATTATTTTCGAGGGCGGGCGCGTAGAGCGCAGTGCCGACGAATATGCGCATCATCATATGTTATCCGATATGAAATACCTGAAAATGATGGAATCAAAAACACTGGAACATCAGGTTGAGGTTTTTGGTAACACCGCGGTTTCTGTTTCACGCAGCCATACCAAGGGCACCTATAAGGATAAGCAATACGATTATGAGAGCATGGAAACCATAGTGCTGGAGCAACAAGACGGACAGTGGAAAATCAAGCATATTCACTGGTCTAACTAAGCCCTGGCGCCACTAGAGCCCTGAGCCTGACTGCCAGGCCAGACGCACTCGCAAGTGATTGCGTTCAAGTGATTATCTTGATGCATAACGCTAATAAAAAAGCGCCTTAAGGCGCTTTTTTATTGCTCTTGCTCGCCATTGGCGCAGGCAAGCGCTAAATGGCCGTGAGGCTGTGCTCCAGCATGGCCTTAATCTGGGCCACAATTTTTGCTTCCACTTCAGGTTCAAACTGGGCGATACGCGGGGTGTGAATATGCCCGGTGGGAATGTCGGAATTGAGCTCGTTGCGCAGGCGAATACTGCGATAGGAGATCTCGTTCGATAAATAGCCGCCACCGCCGCCGTTTACCGCAACGGCGTTTTTAAGCTCATCCAGGGTCTTGGGCTCAAAGGTTTTCTCCAACGTGGTGACCTTGTGGTTGTCGATGATTTTATATGGGCCCTTGGCCTGTTGCATTTGCGTTACCGGCAGGCTGAACTGCACAAACTCATCGCCAGGTAAGGGACGGCCATTGAGGCTGGAGATTTTCGGTGCCGTTTGCGTGCCGCCATAGACGATATTGGCGTTATCCGGCGCGGTAACACTGCGGCGCTTGCCGGGGAAGCGCTCAAGGTCGAAGTCTTTACGGCCCATGCTCACGGTGACACCATATCCACGTTATTCAGGGCGTAATAGGGGGCGAGGATCTCTTCAATCAGACCCTGGTCAAAATCCTCATAGCGTACCGGGATCATCACGGTGTTGATTTCCGCTTGCACACCCTTAAAGCTTATCACCTGGCCATCGAGGAGCAGGGCGGCCGCGCCGGAAGGGTTACTCTGGTTGATGTTTTTATCGAGCAAGAAGGGATCAAAGCCGGTCAGGAGAATTTTTTTCTCTGTGCCCTTAGTGTATTCAAGGTCATCACGGCCACGGCTGCCGTGCTCTAACAGAGCCAGCAGGGTGGCTTGCTCAGCAGCGCTCATCGCAAATGCGGGCTTAACCGAGCGCATTACTTTGCTGGAGTGCAGCCGTGCCCAATAGAGCTCGCGATCATCATAACTTACGCTGCTGGTAAGGCGTTGCTTGGCGCTTTGCCAGAGTTCGCTGGCATGCGCTTGCACCCGATCTTTTGCTTCGGCATAGCTTTTGGCGCCTTGCCACTGCTGTTCAAATTGACTGATATCAGCGCTAAAGGCGCTTAATACCTGAGGCATGGCGCTGGTGGCTTTTTCAATGCGCAGCTCTTCAACCGTAAGGTTGGCCGCAAATGCTGGTAAGGTGGATAAAACAAGGCCAGAAGCCAGAAGTGCTTTGATCATAGTGGTCCTATACAGTGTCAATGCCTAGTTGGATGCTTGCGTTACTATCCTATGTCTCATTGCCCAGCGCAAATAAATCAGCCGGTTGTTTTGGTGCGCTGATGATTGAGCATTGCTGCGGTATTACCTACAATAGCGGCACATTTATAAATTAAGAAAAATCATCATGACAGACACAAATGCAAAACCGGCTATTCCAGACATGCTTTCTATCAACCCGCGTAGCAAGTTCTACAACGAAGAAATTCTACAGCATGAGATTGGCGTGCGTTTTAACGGCAAAGAGCGTTTCGACGTAGAAGAATACTGCATCAGCGAAGGTTGGATTAAGGTAGCCTCACCTAAGGCGCTAGACCGTCGCGGCCAGCCACTACTGCTGAAAAGCAAAGGCACGGTAGAAGTTTTCTATCGCGAATCGTAAGGATTCATTTTGATTTTAAAAAAGCAGGCTGCAATTGGCCTGCTTTTTTGTGAGTGCAGTTTGGGTAAACGCGTGATCCCTGAGCAATTATTGAAACGTCGGGCATACTTTGACGTTGGGCGGGGATGCGTTTTATTTATCGGTTCGTCCAGAGGTGCTACTCTACACCTATCGGAGTTTAAGTGAGTAATAAGCATGATCAATGACAACGACATTATTGAAACCCTGGAAGAGCTTGAAGCGTTTTTACGTTTAGTTGAAAGTGGTGCTCTGGGGCTGGAAAACGCCACGGGAATTGCCCTGGCGACCAATAATGCCGATGGCCGTCCCTTTGTAGCCGTGCTGGACAACAATCACCAGCTTCTATATGGACGTTGGGTGAGCGCCTATGTGTATGAAAATGGCAAAGAAATGATCCAAAACGCACCGCAAAGAAGACACTAAGTGTGTTCTGCTCGGCGACCGACAATATGTGTTAGGCCACGGGCGCACAAGCAAGCGATACAAAATAAGCCGGTGTGATTAAAACTTCACGCCGGCTTTTTATTGGTGGTGAATTTGCTAACGCTTTCGCTAGTTGCTTTATCTACAAAGCATTTACTTTACGCAAAAAGTAGCTTAGTCTTTTTAGGTTATTCAATTTGAGAGTGTTATGTTTAGACTGGTTTCACAGGTATTAGTTATTGCAGCCGTGCTGATTGCTCTGCTTGGGCAGGCATTCGCCTATTCTGCGATGACATGTGAAACGGCTATGGACGCTCATCAAGCTCATGCAGCCATGAAGATGGTGACCGATCATACCCAGATGCAGCATCATCAAGGCATGGAACATGGCGATACAACCATGAATTCAGCTATGATGGACGACTGCTGTGAGGTGCAGTGTGTTTGCCCGACAAACGCCTGTACATCGGTAACCCTTGTTAATTCCTCTACCGCTATGGCCGACGTAATTGCCGTCAGTGAGGCCGTCATTAGCGCCACCTCTGCGCAGCCAAGCGCAATTCAAACGTCTCTTTTTCGCCCCCCCATTTTTGCCTAACACAGGGTTAATGCGTCAAAAATCTGCTCAAAGATGATGAGCACTTTTGTGATAATGCACGTGTAAACGTGTTGAAAAGCCAGCATTTGCTGGGGGCTAAAATGATTAAAAAGTTTTTAAAAGTAGCAGTGTTAGTACTGCTTTTACCGAGTGTTGTTCATGCCAATGAACGAAGCAATGGCAATGATGTTTTAGAGCTGTTGGTGTACAAAACACCGACCTGCGGTTGCTGTAAAAAATGGATCTCCCACGTCGAGAGTGAGGGGTTCATTACCTATGCCAAAGACTATCTGGATATCAGCCCGGTCAAAACCAAGCTTGGCATCGCCGCCAATTATCGCTCCTGCCATAGTGCCATTTCACGCGATGGTTTTGCTTTTGAGGGCCATGTGCCGGCCAAGTTTATCCGGCCATTTCTAAAAGAAGAGCACGCCGATGCCATCGGCCTGTCGGTTCCCGCCATGCCCCTAGGGTCACCCGGCATGGAAGTGGGTGACAGGTTTACGCCCTATCAGGTGCTTATCCTCTACAAAGATGGCAGCAGCAAAGTCTACGCACATGTTAAGACCTATGAGGAGCAGTTCTAATGACTAGCTATCCTGTTAGCCTTGCTACCTGGCTGTTAGCTATCGCCGTGGCCGCGAGTTCGCAGGCGGCGACGGCGCAGCAAGCGATCACCCTTGAACAAGCGGTCATGATGGCGCAACAAAATGACCCTTGGTTGCATGGTAATCGCCTAAAACAGCAAGCCATTGAAAACAAGAGCATTGCCTCGGGTGCTTTGCCCGACCCTCAGGTTTCCCTCGGTTTAATGAACCTGCCGGTAGATACTTGGGAGTTTGAGCAAGAGGGGATGACGCAAGTGAAAGTCGGCGTGACGCAAATGTTCCCTCGCGGTGATAGCTTGCAGTTAAAACAAAGCCAGCTTGAGCTCGAGTCGACCCAGTACCCGCTGCTGCGCGCGAACCGTAAAGCGCAGCTTCAAAGTAAGGTATCAGAGCTGTGGTTAGACGCTTACCTGGCGCAGCGCACAATAGAGCTTATCAAGGGCGACAGAGCGCTGTTTGAGCAAATTGCCGAGGTGGCAATGATTAGCTACTCCAATGTGATTGGTAAGACGCGCCAGCAGGATGTTATTCGCGCCGAACTGGAAATTGTGCAACTCGAAGACAGGTTGACGGTAGAAAAGCAAAAACTCGATACCCTGTTGGCGCAGCTTAACGAATGGCTGCATATCTACCATGAAGATGAGTTTGCAATCACATTCGATGACGACCCAAGCACCTTCGCTTTTGAGGTATCAAACCAGTTGCCTACACTGCAGCTGTTAAATGCTGAACTGTTAAAGGCATCCGATTATTCCCGCCAGCGCCTTGCCGGCGAGTTGGCTTATCATCCCGCCCTCATGGCCATAGATGTGAAACAGCAGGTGTCAGAAAAAGGCGTGCAGCTGGCCGAGCAGAGCTATAAGCCCCAATGGGGTGTCAACGCCGGCTACGGCTACCGGGGCGATATGCCTTCCGGCGACAGTCGCGCCGACTTTTTCTCTGTGGGCGTTACCTTTGACCTGCCGATTTTCACCGAGAATAACCAGGATAAACAAGTGGCCGCCTCAATCGCCGAGTCTGAGTCGGTAAAAACAGAGAAGTTACTGCTGCTCAAGCAAATGATCAGCGCCGTGGAAAAAGAGCTCAAGCAGTTAAAGCGCTTGTCCGACAGAAAGGCGCTCTACGGCGAGCTGTTACTTAAACAAACACAAGAACAGGCAGATGCATCGCTCAATGCGTACACCAATGATGATGGTGATTTTGCCGAGGTCGTTCGGGCCCGGATCGCCGTGTTAAATGCCCGTATTTCGGCACTTAACATTGACGTTAACCTGCTTAAAACCGTTGCCCGAATCAATTACTTTATGGCTCGCTACCAACCACAACAGCAAACCAACAGCCAGTCCATACATACACACCGAATTGGAGAAGAATAATGTCGTCTAACAACAAAACGATTATCGCCGTGATCATTGGTGCCTTGATCGGAGTCGGGGGCATGAGTTTGTTTCACAGCCAAGAGTCTGACACTAGCGGAACAGTCGCCGACTCAGGGGAAAAGAAGCCGCTTTATTGGGTGGCGCCCATGGACTCCAATTACCGTCGTGATCAGCCAGGTAAATCACCCATGGGGATGGACCTTGTGCCCGTGTACGAGGAAGAAGAGTCGGGCAGTGATATTGGCCCAGGAGCGGTAAAAATCTCTCCGAACGTGATCCATAATTTGGGCGTGCGCACCGCGCCGGTGCAAGTGAAAACGATGCAAACCAATATCTCCACCGTGGGCTACGTCCAATATGATGAAGACGAACTGATCCATATTCACCCCCGTGTTGATGGCTGGATAGAAAAGCTCTACGTCAAAGCCGCCGGTAACCCGGTGGATAAAGGGCAGGCGTTATACACCCTTTACTCGCCACAACTGGTCAATGCCCAGGAAGAGTTTCTGATCGCCTTAAAGCATAGCAGTGGCTCTTTGGCCGTTGCAGCCAGAGAGCGTTTAAAGGCGTTGCACATGTCTTCGGAGTTTATTGATGAGCTGGAGCGTACCGGCAAGGTGCGCCAAACCGTTACTTTTTATTCGCCACAACAAGGGGTTGTGGATGGCTTGCAAGTGCGTGAAGGGTTTTATGTGCAGCCCGGTACCACGCTGATGAGTATTGCCAAGCTGGATCAGGTGTGGGTCGAAG
This sequence comes from Pseudoalteromonas sp. T1lg76, assembly GCF_002964725.1. Classification (NCBI taxonomy): domain Bacteria; kingdom Pseudomonadati; phylum Pseudomonadota; class Gammaproteobacteria; order Alteromonadales; family Pseudoalteromonadaceae; genus Pseudoalteromonas; species Pseudoalteromonas sp. T1lg76. The sequence goes on along the minus strand of NZ_PQCE01000022.1, from coordinate 60,662 downwards.
CGGAGGTGTTCGAGCGCGATGCCGATGTCATCAAAAAAGGCCTGCCGGTGTCGATGACACTGGATTATTTACCCAGTAAAGAATGGCACGGTGTGGTTGATTATGTTTATCCCACCCTTAACAGCCAAACGCGTACCCTGCGGGTGCGCTTGAAATTTGATAATCCAGGCTATTTGCTTAAGCCGAATATGTTCGCGCAGGTGTCGCTGCAGGCAGAGCAAACCGGCAATACCATGGTGGTGCCAAAAGAATCGGTGATCAGAACCGGACAGCAAGATCGTGTCGTGCTGGATTTTGGTGACGGCCAGTTTAAATCGGTTGCGGTAACCCTAGGTCGAGTGGGCGAGAACGAGGTGGAGATACTAACGGGTCTTGAAGAGGGCGATGTGGTGGTGACCTCAGCGCAGTTCTTAATTGACTCGGAATCAAGCAAGAGCTCGGATTTCAAACGCATGTATCACGACGAAGTGCCTACATCGGTATGGATGGAAGGGGAAGTGAACAGTGTCATGGCGGGTCATCGCATGGTGAACATCACCCACGGACCGGCAAAAGAATGGGACTGGCCAGAGATGACCATGGACTTTACCGTGGCAGACTCGGTGGATATTGACGCCTTAAAATCGGGTCAGACGTTGCATTTTGAAGTAACCAAAACCGATGACGGCGGTTATGAGCTAACCGGTATTCACATCATGACCGAGCCCGAGGTGTCCAGTGCCACCGTGATGGGGGTGATAAACCTTGTTGATGCGCAAAACCGCATCATGAACATCAGCCGCGGACCAATTGAAAAGTGGGGCCGCCCGGCGGCGACCATGGACTTTATGCTTGCCGAGGATGTCGATATTTCTGCTTTTAACGTCGGCGATGAAGTGATGTTTACCTTTGAAATCAGAGACGACTTTGTCATCACCGAAATCTCTCTCGCTGATAATACGCAACAGCAAGATGCTGTTGATCACTCAGCGCATTAAGTAGAGGGAAGTAGTTATGATTGAATCAATAATTCGCTGGTCGGTAGGCAATCGTTTCTTTGTCTTGCTGATCACCCTGATCATAGCCTTTGGCGGCTTGTACTCGCTGAAGAACACCCCGGTTGATGCCATTCCGGATCTCTCCGATGTGCAGGTGATCATTAAAACCAGCTACCCGGGGCAGGCGCCTCAGGTGGTCCAGGATCAGGTCACCTTTCCGCTGACCACGGCCATGTTGTCGGTGCCCGGTGCACAAACGGTGCGCGGTTTTTCTTTTTTCGGTGACTCCTATGTTTACATCATCTTTGATGATGACACCGATTTGTATTGGGCACGCTCGCGGGTGCTGGAGTACCTAAGCCAGGTGGCTTCTAGCCTGCCGGAGACGGCCAAACCGCAACTGGGCCCGGATGCCACCGGTGTGGGTTGGGTGTATATCTATGCCTTGGAGGATAAAAGCGGTAACCATGATTTAAGTCAGTTGCGCAGTATTCAGGATTGGTTCTTGAAGTATGAGCTGCAAACCGTGCCCGGCGTTTCCGAAGTGGCGGCCGTGGGCGGTATGGTGAAGCAGTACCAGGTGCAGGTCGACCCGGATAAGCTGCGCGCCTACAACGTACCGCTGGCGCAAATTCAAGTTGCCTTGCAGCGCGGTAACAAGGAAACGGGGGCCTCCGTGGTCGAGCTGGCCGAAGCCGAGTATATGGTGACCGCCACCGGCTATATTAAGTCGGTCAGTGACATTGAAAAAATCCCCCTGGGTATAAATGAACAAGGTACGCCGCTGCGTATAGGTGATCTGGCCAATGTCAGCCTGGGGCCGCAAATGCGCCGTGGTATTGCGGAATTAAACGGCGAAGGCGAAGTGGTTGGCGGCGTAGTGGTGATGCGCTTTGGTGAAAACGCCCAACAAACCATAGATGGGGTCAAAGACAAGCTCGAATCCTTGAAGTCGTCGCTGCCGGAAGGGGTTGAGATTGTCACTGTGTATGATCGCTCCAAACTGATCGAAAGCGCGGTTGATAACCTTTGGAGCAAGCTCGCAGAAGAACTGGCCATTGTGGCACTGGTCTGTGTGGCCTTCCTGTTCCATTTACGCTCCTCCATTGTCGCCGTGGTTACCTTGCCGCTGGGCATTTTGGTGTCCTTTATCATCATGTATATGCAGGGGATCAATGCCAATATTATGTCCCTGGGCGGTATCGCCATTGCCATTGGTGCCATGACCGATGGTGCTATCGTGATGATAGAAAACATGCACAAACACATGGAAAAAACGCCCCTGACCAACGAAAACCGCTGGGAAATCGTGGCCAAGGCCGCCTCCGAAGTGGGGCCGGCGCTGTTCTTTAGCTTGCTGATCATCACTGTGTCTTTCCTGCCGGTGTTTATTCTTGAAGCGCAGGAAGGGCGTATGTTTGCGCCGCTGGCGTATACCAAAACCTATGCCATGGCGGCGTCTGCCGGTTTGGCCATTACCCTGGTGCCGGTATTGATGGGTTACTTTATTCGCGGCAAGGTGGTCTCGGAAAAGAAAAACCCGCTCAACCGTTTGTTGATTGCCACCTATAAGCCTGTGCTGGCGCAGGTGATGAAGTTCCCGAAACTCACCCTGGTGCTGGCCCTTGCCTTGACCCTAGTGGGATTCTACCCGGTAGACAAAATTGGCAGTGAGTTCATTCCGCCTTTGGATGAAGGGGATTTGATGTACATGCCAACCACCTACCCGGGTATTTCCATTGGTAAGGCCCGGGAGTTGTTGCAGCAAACCGACAGGCTGATCCGCACCGTGCCAGAGGTGGAGACTGTGTTCGGTAAAGTTGGGCGAGCGGAAACGGCGACGGATCCGGCGCCGCTGACCATGATAGAAACCTTTATTCAGCTTAAACCGCGCGATCAGTGGCGCGAAGGCGTAACCACCGAAAGCCTGAAAGCGGAATTTGATAAATTGGTGAAATTCCCCGGCCTAACCAACGCCTGGGTGATGCCGATTAAAACCCGTATCGATATGCTGGCAACCGGCATTAAAACCCCGGTGGGGATTAAGGTTGCGGGGCCGAGATTGGATGTCATTCAAGACATAGGTCAGCAAATTGAGCAGCTCTTGCCTCAGGTGCAAGGAACCGCCTCGGTTTACTCCGAGCGCGTCGCCGGCGGCCGTTATATCAAGGTGGATATCTCACGGGAAAAAGCGAGCCGCTTCGGGTTAAACATTGAAGATGTGCAGCAGGTGGTTTCGACCGCCATCGGCGGCATGAATGTGACGCAAACCATCGAAGGCCAGGAGCGCTATCCGGTCAACCTGCGTTATCCCCAGGATTACCGCGACTCGCCGGAGCAGCTTGCTCGCCTGCCCGTGGTGACACCAAATGGACAACGGATTGCCCTTGGCGATGTTGCCGATATTCGTATCGAGATTGGTCCGCCGGGTATCAAGAGTGAGAATGCCCGTATTAACGGCTGGACCTTTATCGATATCGCCGATGTGGATGTGGGCACCTATGTTGAAAATGCTAAGGCACATTTGGTTGCCAACCTGGATTTACCCGCGGGTTACTCGATCAACTGGGCCGGACAATATGAGTACATGGAGCGAGCGAAAGATAAGTTGACCTATGTCTTGCCACTCACCCTGGCCATTATTGTGGTGCTGCTTTACTTAAACTTCAGATCCCTTGTTGAGGTCGGCATCATTATCATCACCCTGCCCATGGCGATGATCGGCGGCCTATGGTTGATGTACCTTGAGGGCTTTAACTTCTCCGTGGCCGTGGGTGTTGGCTTTATTGCCTTGGCCGGGGTCGCGGTTGAAATTGGCGTGATTATGCTGGTGTATTTAAACCAGTCCTATAAGGAGGCGAGGGAACGCTGTAAAGAGCAGCGCATCGCCTTTGATAGAGCACAGCTGACAGCGGCCATTATGGAAGGGGCGGGCATGCGTATTCGCCCGGTAATGATGACGGTTGCCACCATTATCATCGGCCTAATGCCCATCTTATATGGTTCGGGAACCGGCTCCGAGGTGATGAGCCGTATTGCCGCGCCCATGGTGGGCGGCATGCTCAGTGCGGTGTTGCTGACCCTGCTGGTCTTACCGGCGGTCTACTTTATCTGGCGCGTTCGCGCCATTGAGGCAGACAAAACACCGCCCTTTAGCCTGCTAAAAAGCAGCCGAAAATACCACAAGTGGCTGATGCTGTTCTTGGGCTCTCAGTTTGTGATCTGGTCGGTTACCGGGGCCTATATGGTGTTTTTTGACATAGATTATGTGCACGGCGACACCCTGGTTCACAACCATCAGACCAAGGTGGCGGTGCAGCAGGTCAACTATCCCATGAGCTCGTTAAGGGCTCAGTACACGGGCTTGGAGAAGCTCTCGTTGGGGATGCACCTGGATAAACCCGTGTATCGCTTTGTGCAGGACGATGTTCACTATTTGGTTGATGCCAACACCGGCGTCTTGCTCTCGCCTCTGGGCAAAGACGAAGCCGTAAGGGTAGCCAAGTCCGAGTACACCGGCAGCGGTGACGTTGAAAGTGTTGAATACATAGACGACAACCCACCCTTTGAGTTGAGTCGACGGGTGCACAATGCACTGCCAGCATGGCGTGTGAATTTCGACAACCTGGGCAGCCCGGCGCTCTATATCTCTGCCCGCAGCGGTGAGGTGCTGGCCAAGCGACACCAATGGTGGCGCTTGTTCGACTGGATGTTTAGATTCCACGTAATGGACTACGAAGACAGTGAAATAGACAATCAATTGCTGTTTTGGGTGACCCTGTTTAGCATCTTGGCCGCCCTGGCCGGCATGGTGCTGGTGTACTTTAGGGTGTTCAAAAAGAACGAAGAAGAGCATGCCTTAACGCAAGACCTCCAACAAAAAAATCAACTACAACGAGGTGATGTCTAATGCAGTGGATACGATCAATACACAAATGGACCTCCCTGGTCGTGGGGGTTCAGTTTATGCTGTGGTTAGGCAGCGGCTTTTATTTTAACTTGATGGATCACCATAAGGTCGGCGGTCATACCTATCGCGCCCACGCGCATGACCAAGTGCAGATAGATTCCTCGGCCTTGGTCGAACCAAGAAGCGTGCTGGAAAAAGCCGAGCCCAGTGTGTCGCTCAAGCAGATTGCACTGCTCGGTCAGCCCTATTATTTGCTTACCCATAAGCGCGGCCTGTACCCGTACTTTGAAAACGAATACAGCCTGTTTGATGCCTATCGGGGTAATGAGGTGAGCATAGATGCAGCCTTTGCCACGCGCCTTGCCAAACAATCTTACAATGGCCCGGGCAGCGTCGGAGAGGTGACCCTGCTGCAGCCACCCCTTGAAGACTTTCCCAAGCAGAAAAATGCCGCGTGGCGGGTGAACTTTAACGATGATATTCAAACCAGTGTCTATATCGAGGCGGGGTCGGGCCGCGTGGTCGGGCATAGCGATGCTCATAAGCGCTTCGCTGATATCTTCTTTATGTTGCACTTTATGGATTACGGCAATGAGGGCAGCTTTAACAATATCCAGATTATTCTGTTCGCCTTTGTTACCTTGTGGTTGTCGCTGTCGGGGCTGATCTGGACCTTAGATCTTATTCGCCGTGGACAGTATAAGGTCGCCCTGCTGTCGAAGCGAACGTCGGTGAAAATATTCGATCACGAGCAGCAGTTGCTTGATCAGCTTGAGCTCTCTACGGCGACGAATCTGTTAGATGGGCTCGCGGGCCATGATATTTCCCTGCCGTCTACCTGCGGTGGCGGTGGCACCTGTGGGCGTTGTAAGGTGTTGATTAACCCCGCACCTAAGGCTACCTCCGCCGACCAGCAACACTTCTCGCAAGCTGAGCTGGCACAAGGCTTTAGGTTAGCCTGTCAACACTTTAGTGACGATGTTCAAGACATGACCTTGTTCGATGTCACCGATGCCAAAAAGGTTGAGCTGACCCTGGTGGGCAGTGAGTTTGTAACCCCGGATATCAAGGAGTTGCGATTTAAAGTTCAGGGGCCGCCATTGGCTTATAAAGCCGGTGCCTTTATGCGTTTCTTTATTCCCGAAGGGCAAGTACCCGCAAGGCCGCACTATATTCCAAGCGATTATAAAGCGTATTGGGACGAGGAAGATAATAGCGAGTACCCCAGAGCGGCTTGCTCACGTAACTACTCACTGACCTCGGTGAGCCAGTTAGACGAAGAGCTGGTATTTGCCATTAAATATCATCGCGCCCCGCAACAGGGCGTGCCGGCGGGCTCGGGTTCCAGTTATCTATGTAACATGGCGCCAGGTGACACGGTTGATGCTTTGGGTCCATTCGAAGAGTTCTATGTTGACCAAGACCCCAAGGCGCCCATTGTGGTGATCGGCTCGGGCTCTGGTATGGCGCCGCTGAGAGGAATCATCAAGGAGCTACTGTTGGCCAACAATAGCAAGCAGGAAATTCACTTCTACTTTGGTGCGCGCCATGAAGAAGACCTGCTCTATCAGGAAGAGTTTTTTGCCCTTAGCCAGCGCTTTGATAATTTCCGTTATACCCCTGTGCTATCGCAAGCAGGTCCGGATTGGTTAGGCGCCACCGGCTATGCCCAGCAGGTGTTGTTCAATAATATGAACAAAGAAGCCCTGTTAGCCGCGTACTATTATATGTGTGGGCCTAAAGCCATGATGGATGAAACCATAGCCACCCTGGTTAATATGGGCGTCGATAAAAACGTTATCCACTTCGATAGCTTTAGTTAGGGTTAAGTGAGTCAATCAGCGATAAAAATGAGCCGAGTAGGTAACTACTCGGCTTTTTTGTGGCTTTACTTTAGCGAGCATAGGTCGACACGGCGTTTGGCCTAGTGGCCGGAGGTAGAGGCGGATGTGTTCAGGGCTAAAAGGCGTTCCTGCAAACGCACAACATTGGCTGAGTTCAGACGATAAGGGTTACACGGAAACCAGTTTGCCGGTGAGTTTAAATGCATTACCCGAGTGGTAAAGATTAGCGAAACTGACGGTGTTACTGCCCGAGGTGGTTATCCGGGTGAGTTTTAGGCAGGGATCGCCATCGTTCATTCCTAATTGGTGTTTTAGGATTTTGGGTGGGGTAATGGCTTCAATTGAGATTTCGGCACTGGTCACAGGCAACTGGGTATTGAGGTATTCATTACAGGTGATACGGGTAAAGTCCTGGTTGAAAAAATCGGGCACTAGCTCGGCATTGACATAGCGCTCTTCGAGCTGAAAGGGCTTACCATCTTCTTGATGTAAAATCACCACTCTTACTACATCGACGTAAGTGTCCAGCTTTAACAGCTCTAATAACTTGTCCGTGGGCTTCATCAGCACCTTACTAAGGACAAGGCTTGAATGCTGATGGCCGCGCTCTTTAATTTCATCGGCAATGTTTCGAATTTCCAAAAAGGAACTCTGCACTTTCTTTGGCGCGACAAAGGTGCCAACACTGGGTCGGCGATAAAGCAGTCCGTCGGCGACCAGCTGTTCTAACGATTTTCTTACCGTCATACGACTGCTGTCGAGCAACTCGGCTAGGTCGTTTTCAGATGGCAGCTTTTCGTTCTCAGCCCAAGTTCCGCTATTTATCTTTGAGATTATAAAATTGCTGATTTCTTTGTATTTTGGAACTTGCATCGCTTACAACGTTATCCATGTGTATAAGGTGTATTTATTTAGTGAGATGTAGGCTTCACCATAGTTAAAGCCTACATCACTATTTGTTATAAGCTCTTAGAACTTATAATTTAAACGGACAAAGCCTCTGCGACCAATTAAATCGTAGGTCATAACGTCCGTATTGGCGTCATTCCAAGACGTTAAGTAGGGCGCCTTCTTGTCGAATATATTATCTATCCCCGCAGACAGCTGCAAATCGTCATTAATACGATACGAGCCTTGCACGTCTGTATAAGTGACCGAGCCAACGGATTTACCCAGTGGATCGAAATCACCGCCATTCACATCATCCGCAGAACCTATATATCGTACCGACAGCCCCGCTGACCATAAATCCGCCATGACCATAAAGTTAAAGTTACTGCGCCATTTGGTGTAGCTACCTTGATCTTCGGTGATGAAACCTACTTTATCGATTGTAGGTTGACCGGCGAAAGGCGTGCTTTCATGTTTTAGCAGGCGAGTGACATCTAAACTGGTTTTTGCATTTAACCCTGCAAGGTCAAATTTATAGTCCATGTTGAGGTCGACACCCGCGACATTTTCTGTCGCCGCATTCACCGGACGCTGGTTAATCTCAGTGACCTGTCGGGTCAGTGGATGACGGGTAAATGTACCACAAAACTCTGAATTACCTACAGGATCTTCATAACATAGCTTTAACATATCCGAGCCGTTGACCGAGGTAATGGCGCCGTCAACTTCAATATCGAAGTAGTCAACCGTCATCGAAAAGTTGTCTAGAAACTGAGGTTGCCAAACGATACCGGCGGTGAGTGTGTCTGCTTCCTCTGGACCAATGTCCGGGTTGCCACCTACATTGGTGAGTACCGTGGTGCCGTCCTGAACGAAGCCGGCAGGCACATTATCGGCCAAACAGTTTTGCGCTATGGCGCCGGTTGCATTCTCACACGGGTCTATGGTTCGCAGGTTCTCGCCGTTGGTGCCGCCGAACTGCTCGGTAATGGCCGGTGCGCGGAAGGCGGTAGACTTAACCGTGCGCAGCATCAGGCTGTCGTCGATTTTCCAGGTAATACCCAGTTTATAGGTGGTCTCCGGGTCAAGGGTGTCGTAATCCGAATAGCGCATGGCGAATTCGGCATCGACTTTTTGGGCAAAATCCAGATCCGCTAAGAGGGGGGCCGAAAGCTCGAAATAGGCTTCGGTAACGCTGAAGTGACCGGAGATTTCATCCTCCAGGCCATTGGCCAGTACCGTGGAATCCGGGTCACGCCAACCACTTTCCCAGCGTTTTTCGACACCTACGGCCACCGCAAGGGCGCCATAAGGAAGTGCAAATGCCTCACCGGAAACGTTGGCGGTCCAGGTGCGCATTTCGTTACCACCCGTGCCTTCGCGGCGGTATTTAACATAGTCGATGACTTCGGGTGTGAGCTCATTCACACCGAACCAATCTCCACAGGGGATACCATTGCTGTTGTCGTAGGTACAAATACTGTCATCCAGGGTTTGCTGTGCCTTAGCTGGGTCGATATCAAATGTCCAACCATCTTTACCCGTGTTGCGGCCATAGTTGTAGGCCACATCCCAATACCAGCCATTGTCCCATTCGCCTTCAAGGCCCAAGACGATTCGTACCGTGTCTGTTTCTTGGAAAAAGAAAGGGGCGCCTAGTTCGGTGTTGCGGCGGCGCTGGAATTCAACGTCTTGGCCGGTTGGGTTGTAGCGGAAATCGGCATCAACGCTGATGCCACCAAAGCCATTGCGCGGCGTTACTATTTGGCTTGCCTTGCGCTTGGTATACATGGCTTCATAGAATAAGCGGGTGTCATCATTAATACGGTAATTGGCAAAATTGGCGATGCTGATGCGTTCTAGCGGACTGACCGCGTTTAGGTAGGGAAGCCAGTCAAACCCATGCTCTGCACTGTTGTATGGACCAAAGTCGTCGCCATAGGTTGCCGTGTCAGGATTTTGGTTGAATTGTACCGCCGTACCATCGGGTAAAAGCGCTCGGCCGCCCTCTGTGGTGCCGCTGCCGAAGCACACCAGTTCACTGTCTTCGGTGCCAAACACAGGACAATCGATACGATCGGATTGGCGCACGGCTTCACTGTTGCTGTATGTTGCATTGACAAAGAAGTTGCCCTTATCGAAATCACCACCCAGGCTCAGGCTGACGTCTTGACTTTCACCGTCACCGTCATCGGCCATACCTGCTTTAACGTCTAACTCGGCACCATCAAAATCATTTTTAGTGATGATATTGACTACACCGGCCACTGCGTCTGCGCCATATACCGCAGAGGCACCGTCCTTAAGTACTTCAATGCGTTGAATGATTGAAGTCGGGATCATGTTTAAGTCAACCGAGCTGTTAGCACCCGTACCACCGGAGACAATGCGTCGTCCATTTAACAGCACAAGCGTTCTTTTGATCCCCATACCACGCAAGTTAACTTGAGCCGTGCCATAACCGCCGCTGGTCCAATAGGCATTTGTTTGGTTACCCGCAACACCGGCAGAAAAAGACATCTCTTGTAAGAGGTTTTCAACATTGGAAATGCCGGTGGCAAGAATTTGATCCGAGGTGATCACGCTAACCGGGCTGGCCGCTTCCATATCCGTTCGCTTGATTCGGCTACCGGTAATTTGGATCTTCTCAATATCCGCTTCGTTCTGTTGATCTACTTGCTCATCTTGTGCGTGCACCGTATGGGATGCAAGAAAAGCCAGGCACAACACTTTGGCAATAGGTGATAGTTTCATAGTAACTCCGATCTAGTTGATTCTATTAAATTTATTGTTCTCAGATCCTGTTTAATGGCAGTGTAGAGCAATACCAATTTAATCCCTGCTGTATATACCGCTCTTTTTTTATACATTAGGGTTGCGGTATATACAACAGTTCATTTACCGGTTTTTAACAATTGATCTCAAAAATTTTTCAAGATGGGCTGTTATCCTGCTATCAGGCTATTTTCAGGGGGGGAGTTGATGAAGCAATTACAAGCTGGCGCTTACTGAGGTCCTTGCCGTTTAAGCCAAGGGCGCGTGTTGATATAAAAAAGCCCGCAGCTGCGGGCTTTAATTTATGTTCTAACACTAATTGTTATTTTTGGGCGCATAGACTGTGGTTTGCGCCGTACTGGTGTTGCCACTGAGATCGCTGCAGGCCAGGTCGATGGTGTAGGTGCGACCGTCGCCTGAGCCTTCTCGCTCGGCGCGCAATTGCACGTTCAAAGTAGTGCCGGTTTGGTTGGCATTCCAGGACCAATCGGGCTCGGTACTGCCATCGCCCTTGCCATCGCTGCTCTCATTGCTGCTGATATCGGTGACGCGGCATACGGGGACGCTGTTGTCGCAGACATCGTTGACCGTAAGGGCGATCACCACGTCAATCATTTCATGGTTTGGCGGCCAGAGGATATGCGGTGAGGCCAGGATGTCGTTGAATTGTGGTGCCAGCGTATCCTCGACCTTAACCGTACTGGTGCAGCTCGAGGTCAGCGTCTGAGCATCGGTGGCGGTGTAGGTGAGCTCGGTGATCCCCAAGGGGAAAGACTGGGTTGATGGCTGACTTAGCGCCACCGTGGTTGAACAGAGATCTGACCCGGCTGCCGCGCCTGGGGTCACGGTTGCAGAGCGGTTGCCGCTGCACTCGGCCACTATGTTTTGCGGGCAGTTAATCTGTGGGGGCACGGTATCGACTATTTCCACCAGCTGCGGTGCCGTGGCTTTATTATCGCTGCCATCGGTGGCGGTCCAGGTGATGGTATTGGCGCCAATGGGGATAATATTGGGGGCATCGTTGCTAATAACTGGAGTTAGGTCGCAGATATCTGCGGCACTTGCCAGCCCGAGTTCTGGGGAAGCACCTTGGGGTGAGGTGCATTCAAACGCGAGCACATCGGCGGGGGCGGTAATTTCCGGTTCCTGAGTATCCTGTATGGTCACGTTAAAGAAACAGCTTTCGGAGTTTCTGCCACTGTCCATCACAGCGCAGGTTACCTGATTGTCTCCCACGCTAAAGAGCGAGCCTGAGCCTGGAATACAACCTTGGAAGGTGGCCACACCACAACTGCCATCGCTCACGCTGGGGTCGGCAAATTGTGCCTCGGTATCAGGCCCGGTGCACTCTTTAACCACCTGTGCCGGACAACTAATACCCGCTGGTACGCTGTTATCTCCCTGGCATAAATTGCTGCGAGGGCAGGTAAGCTCCGCCGCGGGACTTTCGGGTAAAGGGTTACCGTATTTCAACGCGGCGATGCGCAGGGCACGCTCCCACACGCGAATATACTGCTCCGCCGACTCAAACAAGGCATCGTTATAGGGTTTGGCAAGACCGATATTTTCCATGTCTTTCACCAGGTCGGGCAGCAGACCCACATGGGCCAGTCCATCGACATTGAAGTCAAAGGCTTTAAATCCGCTTAGTTGCTTATCAAATGCACCATAGCCGTCGAGGGTAAAGGGGTAGATAAGTTTATTGTTTTCGCGCAGTTGGGCGCTGCGTTCTACATCGGCGCTGGGTGCCAAAGTAGGAATATCACTGCCGCAGGCATTAGCGCCAAAGCGAGGGCCAACATGACCGGCGACGCCATTAAAATCACTGCCCAAAGCCACGGGGCCGCCCATCACATCCACCGCATACTGATAGGCTTGGGCAAAGGTTCTGGAAGAATGACGGCAGTTATCCTTGATGGCTACGCCAAAAAGCGGCTCTGAGTAGGGCAAGGTGACCTTATAGCCCTTGATTGCCGTATCTTGCACATCGTCCTTGGTCATGGCCGCTATCATACCGCCACCATCACGAATGGCTTCGAGTTGCTCTTTGGTGCGCATGCGCTCATGACGGCCCTGGTTGCCACCGAACGTACGCTGGTGCAAATCAAAAAACTGCACATGGCTGGCCACCAGGGGATAGTAGGCTAAGGGATTATTTTCATCGCCCGCATACAGGCGTGTCAGGGCCAGGGTGTTGTCCAGGGACTTACGGGACATATGGTCGATATCTATGATCATGCCCTTATCCATCAGCGCCGAAAATAACTCACTACCTAACCCGCGTTTATCCGGACCTGGGCCGGTGTCGTTGAGGTTCAGACCATAGCGGTTGCACGCGGGGTAAAGGGGATAGATGGGGCGCACGGGCAGCTCGGAGTCAAAGCCGATAGCGCCGATTAATCGTTTTAACAGGTCGTCGAAGGGCCCACCGGACAGCCGGCTGCCATACTCACCATATCCCACACCACAGTCTTCTATATGCCACCAGCGCTGCTCCGAATAGGCATTACCGACGGCGATAATGTCGTTCCAGGTGGCGGCGCCGCCAAAGGCATTATCGAAATTATGAATAGGGAAGAAGTGGCGTACGCCCTTGTCGAAGTAATGATTCACCGCTTTTGTCACCGTGTCTATGGGCTCACCAAGCTCGTTGCGCATCAGCTCGCCATTGCTGTCGCGCATATTGGGGCAGCTGGCTTCGGGACGATTGCTATTTTGTTCTTTACAGTTAAAGAGGTTATCCACCTCTATGCCCAGCACCACGGCGAGCTTGCCTTCACTTATAACCTGGCGTGCTTCTAAGGGGCTGGTGACGATACGGAACCAGCCTTCTTTGGCGCCCGCTTCGCCGGCACAAAAGCCGGAGGCCGGGTCGGCAGCACAGTTTTCATCGATAAAGCGTTGGAAATCATAGGCGGCCTCTATTTGTGCGTCTATGGGACCCATGGAGTTGGCGCAGTCGCTGCCTTCGGTGGACTTGCACAGCGCCTCATTGGTGACCGCCAACATGGTGGTCAAGCGCATACCGCCACGAAACGCACGTTCCACCCAGGGGTAGTACATTTGCTGGTGGGTGGTAGTGGTCCAGGTCGGCCAGTTATTGAAATACGGAGGCGCACCCGTACCGACCGAGCCGTCCTTGGTGCCGGCGCCGACGGTATCGCCGTTAATCAAGCCCTCGAGTATGGTGTGAGTGCCGTGGATGTCGAGATCTTCCTGTTGCGACATTGCTGAATTAATGCTGTTACTTGCATCTAGGGTAAATTGACCAAAGTCATCAACCGGGGCCGACTCACCGGCAAAGGTCCTGCCACCATGGGCTAAATGGGCAAACAGGTGGTTATGCAGGTCGGCGTAGCCGCGCAGGGCACAGGTTCGCGGCTCCTCGCTGGCGCTCCAGCCCGCTTGCGGTTCTTCGATGGCGACACTGCCGACACGTGCACAAGTACCACTGGATTGCGAGGGAATGCCGCCCAGCCAGTCGGCGGGATCAACCGTGCCGCAACTGCAATCCCCGGAGCATCCGGGTATTTCGGTTAAACCAGAATTACACGCGCCGTTGGTATTTGGTTCGCCAACACAGCAGGCTCTTTGTCCTTCACCGCCGCATTCGGTCACCGGCGCACAGGTGTGTTGAGCAACTTGCCCCGTGGCTATGCTGCCACCACAATAACAATTACCGGCGCAGCCAGCGACGGGAACTAACCCTGAGTTGCAGGCGCGTAGCTCACCCGAGGTGGTGGTTTCCGTCAGGCCATTGCAGCAGGCTCTTTGTCCTTCGCCGCCACAGGAAGTGGTGGCTTTACAGGTGCCCGATGCCTGAATGCCAAATGGATTTAGCCCGCCGCAGGTACAGTCTCCGGAGCAACCCGCGACTTCAACATTGCCGTAATCACAGGCCTGGCCAAGCCAGACCTCAAAGGTACCGGCACAGCAGGCGCGCTCGCCATCGCCGCCACAGCTGCTCGCGGCGTAGGAATTGGGAATATACAAACAGGCCAGTAATAAGGTAACACTCGCCATTATATTGAGTTTGCGTAAGTGGTTACGTGTCTTTCTAGTTGCGCCTTTTTCGGCACTGGTTAGTAAAAGGCGAGAGCAGGTGCAGGCACACCTGAGCAGCAGTGAAATCAACATAAAATCTCCTTGAGGATGATTCTTTTGTCGGCGGATTTCACTTCAGTTTGTCAGGCAGACTTGGTGTCAGTTTGTCGGGCAGACTTCATTCAGCCAGCAATGTTTCAACGTGGCTATAGCTATAGTTGTTTATTGCTGTTTAGTAAAGAAATGCAGCGAAAGACCAATATTCGGCTGGGTTAATGGCTTATTTAATTGATAAAACAGTATGTTACCGCCGTTGTTGATAAGGATGCGACTGGGTAACAAGGCTGCGAATAGGTCTTTCTAAAGCGCAATAAAGCCGCTTTTATAACCTTAAGACAAGGGCTTAGGGGTGGCAATCAGGCGCTTTAGTAATTTGCTTACAAGCTATAACAGCGGCCCTATTTTTCTACCTAACTGGCGAATCCCAGCCAATAAACGCACTCAAGCTTACCCTTTTATTTTAATTAATTGATTTAAGTTTGACCTTGGTCCTACTCACAGGTCTACACTTTCATCGACAATAGCGATAAAACGAGCGGAAGCAGCGGAACTTGCTAGTAACGTGAGTTTTGGGGTGCGAATAAGGAGAACTAAGTGAGTGAGTCGAACGTAAATCAACAGCTGCTTATCGAAGGAGCCGGCTGTGCCAGCTGCGTTGGTAAAATAGAGGCGGCGCTGAAAAAAACGCCGGGCGTGGTAAGTGCGCAGATGAACTTTGCCGACAGAAGCGTGTTGGTTACCGGCACGGCCTCAACCCAAGCCTTAATTGCCGCCGTAGAGTCGGCGGGCTATAACGCCAAGGCGGTGCAAGAGCAAAACGATGAAGACTTGCTAGGTGAAAAAGAACTTGCCGATAAAGCCTATTATAAAAAGCTGGTCAGGGATACGGTGATTGCCTTGTCGGTGGGTGTTCCATTAATGCTGTTTGGCCTGCTTGGCGGCGATATGTCGGTCACCACATCTATGCAACGCGCAGCCTGGTTAGGCGTTGGCCTGCTCACCCTGGCGGTAATGTATTTTTCCGGTAAGCATTTTTACACCGGTGCCTGGAAAAGTTTTAAAAACCATAATGCCAATATGGATACCCTGATTGCCCTGGGCACGGGCACCGCCTGGCTTTACTCCATGGTGGTAGTGGCCATCCCCGAGGCCATTCCCCCCATGGCGCGGCATGTGTATTTTGAAGCCACCGCCATGATCATTGGCCTGATTAACCTCGGTCTGGCACTGGAATTAAAAGCCAGAGGCAAAACATCCGAGGCCATTAAGCGCCTGATTGGCTTACAGGCCAAAACCGCGACCGTGATCCGCGATAATAAAGAAGTACAAATTAATATTGCCCAGGTCTTGCTGGACGATCTGGTCAAGGTCAAACCCGGCGAGAAAATTCCCGTTGATGGTGTGGTCAGTGAAGGCCATACCTTTATCGATGAGTCCATGCTGACCGGTGAGCCCATGCCCGTTGAAAAGTCTAAAGACGATGAAGTGGCGGCTGGCACCATCAATACCTCTGGCTCGATACAGTTTCGGGCCACCCGGGTGGGTAAAGACACGGCGCTGGCGCGCATTATCAATATGGTTAAACGGGCGCAAAACTCCAAGCCGCCCATCGGCCGTTTGGCCGACGTTATTGCCACCTATTTTGTGCCCGTGGTGATGATCATTGCCGTACTGACGGCTCTGGCCTGGTTGAACTTTGGCCCCGAGCCAGCACTGGCACTGGCCATGGTCTGCGCCACTACCGTGCTGATCATCGCCTGTCCTTGTGCCCTGGGCCTGGCAACGCCCATGTCGGTCATGGTGGGGGTGGGCAAGGCCGCCGAAGCGGGAGTGCTAATACGTAATGGTGAAGCCTTGCAAACCGCCTCAAAAATCACCGCCATGGTGCTGGATAAAACCGGCACCATCACCGAAGGAACCCCTCAGGTCACCGACCTGGTGATTGCCGACAACCATCAACAGCAGGAGGTACTGCAACTGGCGGCGAGTCTGGAGAGCGGCTCCGAGCACCCGCTCGCACAAGCCATAGTGAGCAAGGCACAAGAGCAGGACGTTGAATTGCTGCCCGTTGACTCTTTCAAGGCCCTGACCGGCTTAGGGGTGGAAGGGCGCTGCGATAATAAAGCCTTGCTCTTTGGCAATGCCAAGCTGATGCAGCAACAGGGAATTACGCTGGGGGATTTTAGCGAGCGCGCCCACGACTTGGCAAAACAGGCCAAAACCCCGATGTTTTTTGCTATCGATGGGGAGCTGGCCGCCATTATTGCCGTGGCCGATCCGATCAAAAAGGACTCCATTGCCGCCATTGAACGCCTCCAGGACAATGGCATTCGTGTCATTATGCTGACCGGTGATAATCAGGACACCGCCGCTGCGGTGGCACATAAAGCCGGCATTAAAGAGTTTTTTGCCGAGGTACTGCCCGAAGACAAGGCCAATAAGGTCAAAGAGCTGCAACAGAGCGGTGAGCTGGTGGGGATGACAGGCGATGGCATTAACGATGCGCCGGCACTGGCCTTGGCCGATGTCGGCTTTGCCATTGGCACGGGCACGGATGTGGCCATCGAAAGCGCCGATATCACGCTAATGCGCGGCTCCCTGCATGGCCTTGCCGATGCCATTGCCGTGAGCAAGGCGACGTTAAAAAACATTAAGCAAAACCTCTTTGGTGCCTTTATTTATAATGTTGCCGGCATTCCCATTGCCGCCGGTGTGCTCTATCCAGTTTTTGGCATGCTGTTGAGTCCGGTGATCGCCGGTGCGGCCATGGCCTTTTCCTCCCTCACTGTGGTTAGCAACGCCAACCGCCTGCGGTTATTTACTGCGCATAAGGCAAAGGAGAAACAAGCATGATCATCATCAACATTCTAGGACTGGCACTGATCGCCTTGATAGTATGGTGGTTTTGGCTCTACAAACCGACCCAAACCCGGGTGCAGGAGCAGTCGCTGACCATAGAGGTTAAAGACGGAGTCTATACTCCTTCGGCGATTCAGGTGACGGCACATCAGACTGTGACCCTTAATTTCTTGCGCAAGGACCACTCGCCCTGCTCGGAAATGTTACTGATCCCAAGCTTGGGAGTCAGCGAGCAACTGGAGTTGGACAAGTTAACAGCTGTTACGCTGTCCGACCTGGCTCCGGGAGAGTATCCATTTCACTGCCAGATGCAGATGTATCGTGGCACCTTAACCGTGGTGTGACGGCCTTGATTCAAGTTAGTCGGTGATGACTAACTTATATTCTTGCGCAGCCATGGCAGCGTCTCTGATACGCACGGCGATAAAATATTGCTCACCATCCAATAATTGCGGGCCAGTAAATACATGGCCCAGTTCATTGGGTGTTTCTGTGCTATCCAATAACACCTCATTGGCGTTATAGAGCTCGATGTAGAGGTCGGGGCCATTGTAAAACGGCTGGGTACAGGTGCTCGGCGTTGAACACAAATAGATACTGACGGTGATTTGACCATCCATAATAAAGGCGAATATATCGGCTTTATCGCTTGCGGCGTCAAGCTCTCCTGTGATCAACACGCCATTACTGGGACTGAGAATAAAGGGCGTGGCCTGCTCAAATTCATTATTGGGCTCTCTTTCTTGCAGTGACTGGGTCGTCCAGTTTTTACTGATAAAGTCATCGTCAATGATGCCGTTATCCGGGTCGACGTCGGGCACGTTACCGTCTTCCTCGCAAAACACTTCTCTCGTGCATTGGCCGGTATACCAGGCTATGGTCAGGGCGATACCAAAAGGGTCATTAAAGGCGGAGGCAGGGCAGTAATATAGGCTGGTCTGGGTGCATATTTTGACTGGAGGGGCGCTGTCGCCGTCACTGCCACCACAGGCAACGAATAAGCTGCAAACTCCAAGAACCATAAGGCGAATAACAAAGGCTGAGCGAGTCATAGGGCGCTGTTTCTTAGTTGTTCAATCATTAAAGTATAGTTGGCTTTAAGTTAATGCATCGGCGCTAAGCTGTTTGGCGGCGCGGTGCAATTAGAAATGAGGAACACAGGGCGATGTCGGAACTGGGTTATGGTGAGAATAGAATCTATCGCGCGCACCTTGTACCTTTGTAAAGTACATTGTATGTTGACTATGAGCATTAACTGATTTCATAGCGTGAAGATTTAGGTAAGGCTAGCCTAGGTAAAGGAAAGCTAGACCAAGGTCTTGTATCCGTATTGGGGTCGTTGTAATAAGTTGGCTAAAGCACACAAGAGGTGTGCTCACCAGCTAGGGTCAGTTAAGCCAAACAAGCAGGGAAGGCCGCTAAGGAGGGTTTTAAAATGAGTAACGCATGTATTGCGATAGCCGATGATCATCCTTTAATTGTGTTTGCCATTGAACATAAAATTAAAGACGTTTGGCCCGATATTCAGGTTGAAAGTGCCCATTGTTACCATCAACTGTTTCGCCTTTTTGAGCAAAAAGAACAACACCTAGATTTAGCCATTGTTGATCTCTCCATGCCCGGCAGTGAGGGTATTCAGGGAGTGGAATACATATGTAAGAACTACGCAAATGTCCCTGTGATAGTGATCAGCGGCTTTGATGACTTTAACAGCTGCACCGCCTGTTTAAACGCCGGCGCCGCCGGATTTGTCTCTAAAACCGAATTCGACTCGGTGATTATTGACTTGATTTCTAAGTACCTTGTTGTCGATTCAGTAGCCCCTCGCCAGGTCTTGCCCGAGGCTGATGAACTCCATGTATTACCCCTGTTGACCCCCAGTCAAGGCAAGGTGTTAAGGCAAATGGCCGATGGTTTAAGCAACAAGGCAATTGCCCGTGAGTTGAATATTTCCGAGAAAACCGTTCGTGTTCACGCCAGTGCCATATTTAAACAGCTGGATGTTGAAAACCGTACTCAGGCGGCGGTGAAATATAAGCGCCTGGCTCATGCCCTTGAGCTGTAGACCTGTAGCTCAGCACCTAAGCTAGCCCCTTTTTTATTGTGCCAATAATTGCAATAAAGTCTGGTTTTTACTCAAAAACCACGACTTTTTTCGCATTGAACGGCTATTTTAGGTCAAATGGCCTAGGTCAATTTAGCCGTTCAATTAGCGCATCTGCGTTATATGTTAATTGTTGGTAACTGCTTACACTGGAATTTCACAACAGGTGAGGAAGTGGTGCCATCTTGGTTGTTATATGGCTCTCATTACTGTTTGAACAAGTGCGCAATAAAAAACATGCAATGAAGTTAAAAATAATGACAAATGGAGGACGTTATGGTCCAAAACAAACTCAAATTGCTTAGCGTGGCGTTGTTGGCCGCAACCTTGTCGAGCGGCTGTACCTTTATCGGTGAGCATAAGTTTACTGGCGGCGGCACCATGGCTTCGGCCGGTGGTGATAAGAATGCCGTCTTTACTTTTAACGCCGAAAATTGCGGCGGGGATGAGGTTAAGGGTCGCGTTAACTATGTCGATCACAGCGCCATTGATTTCGAAGATGTTGGTGGTGTAAGCCTTAAGGCACAAGTAGATAATTTTGGTTATTGTGCGTTGACCGATGAAGGATTAGAAAACGGCGTGCAGGAATGTAACTGCATGGATCAGTTTGAAGCGCAATTTAGCTACTCATCGAAAAACCCTCAGGCGCCTGGAGAAGGCACAGGCTTTGTCTGTTTCTTTGATACCGGCGAAGGTAAAGGCAATTTCCATGGTGCCATTACCGCGTTTAACCTTATCGACGGACCCTATGAGGGTTACGGTAATGTTGGCACAGTGAACGGTAATATTCAGCAACACAGCTGCCCAGAAACTAACGAAGCAGAATAATAAGGAGAATACGGATGTTTAATAAAACTTTACTCACTGTATTAGTAGCCACTGCTTTTTCGGCGCAAGCCGAGCTGGTTGAGGGTACAGATATGCTGGCGGGCAAAACGGCTCGTGTCATATTCGAATATCATCAGGGCAATAAGGCCGAGCTGATCGCCGCCATTGAGGCTGCCGGTGGCGAAGTAAAACGCCAGTTGGATCATGATAACGCCGTGGCGGCTGTGGTTAATGCCGATACATTTAAACAATTACAGGCAAAGGGGGTGATGAAATCCGCCGAAATTGATGCCGTGCGCCAGGTTATCCCAAGCGCAGTTTCCGCCAATGAATTTCAAGATATTGCGCCATACGGCCTAGCCATGGTGCAAGCGGATCAGCTTAACTATGCCGGCGGTATCAAGGTCTGTGTTGTCGATACCGGTTATGATTTGGGACACCCGGATTTGCCAAGCACTACTGTGACTGGTGACGATGAAGGCGCTGGCCCCTGGTATCAGGATGGCCATGGTCATGGCACCCATGTCGCCGGCACCATAGCCGCAATCGATGGTAACGGCGGTGTGACCGGGGTGTTAGGCTCAGGTATGGCCGAATTACACATAGTACGAGTGTTTGATGACGAGGGCGGTTTTGTTTATGCCTCAGATCTTGCTGGCGCGGTGGCGGATTGCGCCAACGCCGGTGCTAAGGTAGTGAGCATGAGTTTGGGCGGCGCCTTTTCGAGCAAGGTTGAAGCACGTGCTTTTGCACGACTAGAGCGTGCCGGTGTCTTGGCCATTGCCGCTGCTGGTAATGATGGCAACGCCACCCATAGCTACCCCGCATCTTACGATTCCGTGGTGTCGGTCGCGGCAGTGGATAAGGATATGCAACATGCTGAATTTTCACAAAGAACTTCTCAGATTGAGCTTGCAGCTCCTGGTGTAGACACTTATTCCACGTTCCCCGGTGGTGGCAATGCCTGGATGTCGGGTACCTCAATGGCGACGCCTCATGTGTCCGGTGTCGCAGCCTTGGTATGGAGTCATTTCCCACACTGTAATAACTATGAGATCCGCAATGCCTTGAGCGCTTCGGCGAAGGATTTGGGCGATGCCGGCTATGACTACAAGTATGGTAATGGCTTGGTTCAGGCCAAAGCCGCATATGATCATTTAATGGTTAATAGCTGTAATGGCAAGGGCGTGAAGTAACAAGTAAGTTCCCCTCCTTAAAAGGTCGTCTCAATCGGGGCGACCTTTTTTTCTATCAAGCCGTATAACTCCTGTTACCGCAACAGGGTATTGACCTGGGTTATGTACTTATAGACTTGGCTTTCCTGATTAAGGCAGAGGGATAAATTCTTCCTCATCGCCGGGCACCTTTGGAAAGCGCCCCTGGCGCCATTTTTCTTTTGCCTGTTCGATACGGGTCTGGCTGCTTGATACAAAGTTCCAATCTATGATCCTGGGCCCGAGGTGAGCACCGCCGAGCAAGACGATGCGTGAATATTCATGAGCGCGGATGCTCAGCGTGGGTGCGCAATCGAACACCGCCATGCTTTGAGCTGGCACCGAGGTGCCGCCGCAGTGAATATGGCCACGCACTACATACAAGCCTAACTCCTCGCAATTGGGCAGGGGCAGTGTTTGTCCGGGTGCTAATTCGGCTTCAAGGTAAAGGGTATCGGAAAAGGTTTTTACCGGTGAACTTACCTCGTAGGCGCTGCCCATCATCACCCGCACCGGGACCCCAGCTACCGAGGTGATAGGCAAGGCTTCAGCGGGATAATGATAAAAGGCCGGGTCGCTTTGCTCTTGCTCTTCTGGCAATACCAGCCATAACTGTAAGCCCTCAAGACTGTGCGCTTTAGCGCACTCCTGCTCACTTTGGCGCTCTGAGTGTACTATGCCGGCACCGGCAATCATTAGGTTAACATCGCCGGGACGAATCGCTTGTACTCTGCCTAAGGAGTCTCTATGCAGCAGCTCGCCGTCGAACATATAGGTGACTGTGGCTATGCCAATATGAGGGTGAGGACGCACATTAACCCCTTGTCCGGGCGCAAAGGTGGCCGGTCCTAGGTGATCGAAGTAAATCCAGGGTCCTATGGTGGTGATCTGTGAGGTGGGCAGGGAGCGCAGCACCGAAAAACCACCCATATCTTTATAGCGTGGTGTTAACAGTGCTCGAATTGGCGAATGTGCGGCGATCGGTTTACTCTGCTGCGCCTCTACATTACTGACACGACTCATGCCTTGCTCCCTGAAATTGACCCCGATAAATCAACTAAATCGCTAAGCTGCTTTTCAAGTTTAGCCTCCCTTGGGCAAATAGATAAAAAAAGTCTAGATAAAGCGCGCTTGGCTTAGGGGGAGAGAAAGAAATATGGTTTGATTTATTTTATCCCTAATATGGGAATGGTTATTTTATAAATATAAAAATTAATGTCCCAATAATTTAAACCTTTACAAAAGTTTCATTTATTTTTAACAAAGCGCGTTCATTATCGCCGCCCTGTACCACTAACTAAAATAGTATTATCAGGGAAAAAAATGAAAATAAATAAAACCATGCTGGCGGCGGCCATTTCTTCGGCACTGCTAATGGGCTGTGATTCGGACACAAAAACAGTTGAAGTAGAGCGCATTGTTGAGGTCGAAAAAATCGTTGAAGTACCGGTTGAACAAGAAGAAGTTACCTCGGTTAAAAACGTCATTTTAATGATCGGCGACGGCATGGGCCCGCAACAAATCGGCCTGCTTGAAGAATATGCGCGTCGTGCGCCAAACAGCGTATTGGCAAGCACGACTACGGGCATGCAGAAGTTTGCCGACGGCGGCCACGTTGGTTTATCGCTTAATGCCCCGGGTGGCAAAAACGGTTCTTTGGTAACAGACTCGGCGTGCTCGGCGACTCAGCTGGCTACCGGCATAGCGGCGGCTTCCGAAGTGATTGGCCTGGACGACCAGGGTAATGTGGTCGAGACCATTTTGGAAAAAGCCAAGGCAGCGGGCAAGGCCACAGGCTTAGTGACAGATACCCGTATTACTCACGCGACGCCGGCGGCTTTTGCGGCGCACCAACCACATCGTTCATTTGAGAACGAAATTGCCGAAGACCTATTGATGAATCAGGTTGATGTATTGCTAGGTGGTGGTGCGCGTCACTGGTTGCCACAAGATACCGCCGATCGCAAAGATGCATTGGCTGCCGAGCTAGGCGGTAACACCAGCGTAATTAAAAAGTCTAAGCGTAGCGATGATCGTAACCTGATCGCAGAAGCACGCGACGCCGGCTATACCCTGGCCTTTGATAAGGAGCAGTTGAGCGCGGCAGAGGGTGCTAAGCTGCTGGGTCTATTTGACGACTCGGCGATGAACGATGGCATCGAATACACGGCCTGTAAAAACGATGAAAGCCAGTGTAACCACGAGCCTTCACTGCGTGAAATGACGCTAAAAGCCCTGGATGTTTTGTCTCAAGACGAAGATGGCTTCTTCTTGATGATCGAAGGTGGTCAAATCGACTGGGCGGCGCACGTAAATGACACCGGCTGGATGCTACACGAACTATTGAAGTTTGATGAAGCGGTTGATGCCGTGTACGAGTGGGTAAGCGAGCGCAATGACACCCTAGTGGTGATCACCGCCGACCACGAAACCGGTGGTTTTGGTTTTAGCTACTCGGCACATAATATTCCTGAAGCCACTACCTTGTCGGGTGATGGTATGAAGGGTGAAAACTACCATCCAAACTACAACTTTGGTTCGCTTTCTACTCTGGACAAGATTTACGATCAAAAAGCGTCTTTCTATGCGATTTACGACCAGGTGAATGCTGATTGGGATTTTGGCGCTTCAACGCCGGAGCAATGGCAAACTGCGGTAAACGCGACCCTGCACCCGGATTTCCATATCGATTATGCAGATGCCCAAGCCATTGCTGCGGTTAAGCCCAACGAAAACTATTATGCGGATCACAAGTACCTAAGTGCGACTCAGGTGCCGGCTATCAATGATTTCAGCGACTTCTATGTGTATGCCTATGAAGACCAAGGAGCCTTGATTGCCCGTGCGATTAGCTCGGAGCAAAGCGTGACTTGGGGTAACGGTACTCATACCGCAACGCCGGTTGCCGTGTATGCGTTTGGCCCAGATGGCGTGACCAAGCCGTTCTCAAGCATGTTGCACCACACCGAAATCGGTCAGTTAATGGCTAAGGCCTTACTGGGCGCCAACTAAGAGATTGGGTGCCGGGGCGTAAGGCCTTGGCACCTAAGTGATATATTTCCGTAAGGGCTTAGCGATTTAGCTTACGGGCGCGGAAATTGCGGCCCTTCATTTTCCCCTCACTGATGGTTTTCAGCGCCGCATTGGCAATTTTACGCTGCACGGCAACGTAGGAGCTGATAGCCGTGACCTTTATTTTCCCAATTTGATCCCCGGTAATGGCCTGATTAGAGGTCAGGGCGCCAAGAATATCTCCCGGACGCAGTTTGGACTTTTTGCCGCCGTCGATTTGTATGGTGACCATGGGCGCACGCTTAATCGCATTGCTAAAGACGTTGTCATTGGGCAGGTCGGTGGGCTCCAAGGTTTGCTCGAGATAATCTTCTAAGGCATTGACCTTGTGCGACTCTTTATAGCTCATTAAGGAGCAGGCGATGCCTTTTTTACCGGCGCGGCCGGTACGTCCGATGCGGTGTACATGGACCTCGGGGTCATGGGCAATATGGTAATTGATCACCATATCCACATGGTCCACATCTATACCTCGGGCGGCGACATCCGTGGCCACAAGGATACTCAGGCTGTGATTGGCAAAACGTACCAGGGTGCGGTCGCGGTCTTTTTGTTCTAGGTCGCCGTGTAAGGCGGCGGCATCAAAGCCCATATTCTGAAGCTCATCGCACACCTGCTGACACTCGGCCTTGGTATTGCAAAAAATTACCGCCGACTCGGGCTGGAAATGCAGCAGCAGTTTTTGCACTGCTTCCAAGCGCATGTCATTGTTGTCCACCTCATAGAAATACTGCTCTATGCTGCTGTCGTCATGGGTCGATTCGACCGTGATCTTTTGCGGGTTGTGCATCACATGCTGGGCCAGCTGTTCAATCTTAGGCGGATAGGTGGCGCTAAAGAGCAGGTTTTGTCGCTCTGCCGGGCAGTGATCGATAATGTATTGCAGTGGCTCTTCAAAGCCCATTTCCAACATGCGATCCGCTTCATCAAGTACGAAGGTGTTAACCTCATCTAGGGATAAGCGGCCCTTACGCAAGTGCTCTTCAATGCGTCCCGGGGTGCCGACAATAATATGGGCACCGTGCTCAAGCGAGCCGATTTGCGGCCCCATGGGCGCACCACCACACAGGGCGAGCACCTTGATATTGTGAATGGCACGAGCCAGTTTGCGAATTTCCACCGCCACCTGATCGGCCAGCTCTCGGGTCGGGCATACCACCAGGGCCTGGACACGAAAACGTTTTACATTGAGATTATGTAACAGCCCCAAAGAGAAGGCGGCCGTCTTGCCTGAGCCGGTTTTACCCTGACCAATCACATCCTTGCCCGCCAAAATGAGCGGCAAGGTTTGCGCTTGGATTTCTGTCATATGGTGATAACCCAAAGACTCTAGGTTATCGAGCAAAGAGCGAGAAAGCGGGGTGCTGGAAAAGGCAGGTAAGGTCACGGTGACAATCATCTTTTAAAAGTAAAAGGGGATTATAACATGCTCAACCTCGTGCCGGCAGAATAAAGACGCAGTTCACAACTTACCTAACCGTTTCATGCTGAGGGTTAAATTAAATCTTGACTTTAAAAAGTCTAATTACTACATTTGTGGTAGTTAATAACTACAAGTGTAGTAGTGAGGGTGAAATGAAACTCAGTGATTTTGAAATGGATGTGATGCAGCTTTTTTGGCAACACGAGCCATGTACAGCGAGCCAAATCCATCAGTTGCTTAGCGAAGCAAAAAAGAATAACAAGCAAGTGGCCTATAACACGGTGAAAACAATTGTCGATCGGCTTGAAAAGAAAGGCGCGGTGGAGCGTTGTGGTCAGCAAGGCAGGGCGATTGTTTATCAGTCTATTGTGACGCAAAGCGCTCTGTCAGAAGAAGCCGTCCCCACCTTTATGCAGCGCTTTTTTAAGGGAAGCTCCCGTAATCTCATTGCTCACTTTATTAAAGAAGAGCGTCTTAATGATGAGGATATTGCCTATTTACAAAACCTGTTAAATAGCAAAAAGAAAGACATGTAAAAAAGGAGGGCGATATGACGGACTATTTCCTAACCAGCTTATTTATTTCACTGTGCGCACTGGTCGCATTAAAGGGGCTACAAAGTGCTCCGGCACGACTGAGCTTCTATGTCTCGGTGTTGGCACTGTCCAGCTGGCTTGTGCCCTGGCAGCATATGCCCGAAGTTTCTAAATATCAGCAAGACCCGGAGCTGACTTTTAACGTTGCACATTTTTGGCAGACGGCTCCTTCGCAAGGCCAACAACAAGATGCTCTAGCTACTCAGGTTCAGGCACCAGTGTCGTTAGTTGATGGCTATGCATTTGATGTCTCTCATCTGGTATTTCTGGCGTTGCTAATTGGTGTCGCCTTGTTTATCTGGCGCATAGGGCAGTACTTCTCGTTTATCAAGCGACTTTATCGCCACTCCACACCCTGTAACCGCTATGAGCAAAGTAGTGGGGGTTACCCTGTTCGGGTTGCAAAGTTAGGGGCTCCGGCATTCGCCAGTGGGGTGACACGGCCCACTATCTGGCTGGATCGGGCGCTGCTTGATGCCAAAGAAGTTCATTCGATTATTCAACATGAGGCAACCCATTTACGCCAGGGGGATGTGTATTGGAGCTGGGCTATTTGCTTGTTGGAAAGCCTATTTTGGTGGAATCCCCTGTGCTTATTTTTAGCTAAAAAATCAAAGCAACAGCTGGAACTCAGCTGCGATGAAAAGTGCGCAGCGAGCTTTCGGGAACAATATCAACTGGATCTTGCCAGTGTCCTTTTATCGCAGCACCAAGCGAAAAATGGACATAGGCAATTTATGACCCCGTTGTTAAGTATCGCTCAACAACAGAGCTTTAACGTGCAACGGATTAAAATGTTAGACAAGGAAAAAACTATGAACAAAAAGCATGTCATTGCACTAGTTATGTCACTCGCCTTTAGTGCCGTTGCGGCGGCGCAAATTGTGGATAAAGATAAGCCGCAGCAGGTACAAGCACAGCAAACAGCCATTAGTTATGAAGAGCAAATGGCTGTGTTGCTCGATGGCGCAGCCGAGGCTAAAAGCAAAGATGTAGAAAAGCTCAATAAAGTGTTTGCTAACATCTTAAATTGGCACGCCAATAGAGCCGTACTCAACGAACAGGACGAAAGCAAAATTAAGCTACTGAGCTTTACCCTGCTAAGTCATGTTGGTCACAAGCTTGCTCGTTATGAAGATGTTATGCTTGCCTTTGCTGATTGGTATCCCGATGCGGACTCGGCGCCATATTTTTTGAAAAATGTAACGGCCTTAACGCACTTGCAGCTGCAGCAGCCAAATTTAGCAATTAATGAGTTAAACGAGCTAAAGGCGCAGCTAAAAGACCAGACTAAACCTGGAACCCTATGAATCTGGCCCGTGCGTACATAGAGGTGGAGGACTTTGACAATGCGCTAGCCATTCTTGAGCAGTTACCAGAAGATAACAAGTACACGGCCGTTTTGAAGTACTATGTTTACTTCCATCAAGGTGACAGTGAAAACATGGAGCGGATTAAAGCGCAGCTACCTACAGAAGTGGCCAGTTTACCGCCGAGCCTCCCCGATTTTGGTATCCCCATGTCGCCATTGTTAGCCAAGTTATAAAGTACTTAAAAAGCCCCAAAATTGGGGCTTTTTTTATCATTGCTTTGTTGGTTAACGAGATAAAACGTTGCGCTACTGTTTTGCTTATCAATCCGACTATAATGACTGGCAGTGTCGGTATTCGTACCAATGACGAAAATAAGTCCAGTAAGGCGGTTAGTTACATTGGAGGTAATAGTGAGTGAGCAGCAGGCTGCGTTCGACTCTTTGCGTGCGCAAATGACAGGGTATGCTCCCATCGGTGAGCAGACCTGGCAGCAATTTAAGCCCCTATGCACCTTGGTTCATGCGGATAAGCATCAGCTGATTTATCCATGTGGGGTCGTGCCACAGTCCTTCTCTTATCTCTACCAAGGCTTGGTACGTTGTTTTGTTACCGATGAAAAAGGTAATGAATACAATAAGATGTTTTTCGATGAGGGCAAGTTTCCCGGGTCTATGACGGCGCTGTTAACACAGCAAGCATCAAGTTTGGCCTTTGAGGCACTGGAGCAAAGTACGCTGATCGCCATCGATTTTAAGGGCTTTCGCCGGCTCATGCAAAGCAATCCAGAACTTATGCTCTATCAAATCCATTATCTTGAGAAGAATTGGTTGTTGGCAAAAGACCAGCGAGAAATCGAGATAGTGCAGGACGATGCCACCACTCGATATCTGCATTTTAGCAAGCAATTTCCTGCCTTAGCCGAGCGCTTACCGCAATACCATATCGCTTCGCATTTGGGGATCACGCCGACCCAGTTAAGCCGGGTAAGAAAAAACTTATCCCTTATCAACCTATGTAAATGAACCCCGCATAGCGCCTCGATACACTGTCTCTTATCCGCTGGAGCGAGCAGGTTCCAGCTATGGTTTGATTGACACAGAGGTAAGTATGGAATTTTTATCCGCACTAGAGTGGCGTTACGCCGTAAAACAATTTTCTCAGCAAATGGTGCCAGAAGCGCAATTGCAAACCCTGTTGCAGGCCGCCACCTTGAGCCCATCGGCGTATGGATTACAGCCTTACCGGTTAATTCTGGTACGGTCAAAATTGTTACGCGAGCAACTGGTGCCTCATTCCTACGGCCAGGATAAGGTGGCTAATAGTTCGCATTTGCTTGTTTTTGCGGCGCAGACAAACATTGGTGATGAGACGGTAGAGCGCTATATAGCTCGCCACAGCGAAGTTACGGGCACCCCCATTGCCGATTTACAGCGTTACGGTGATCATCTGAAGTCGGCGCTGGCCAGTAAAACACCGGCACAGCGGCAGGAATGGGCGCATCAGCAAGCTTATATTGCGCTTGGCAACTTACTTACCTGTGCGGCACAGATGCGTATAGATACCTGCCCGATGAGCGGGATTGACGCGCAGCAATATGACCGCATTCTTGGGTTAACAAAGCGCGGTTTAACCACGACCGTGATCTGCCCCATAGGCTATCGACATCAAGAAGACAGTCAATGTCAGGCTGCGAAGGTGCGCTTCGACTATGCCGAGATGGTAGACAGCGTATGATGGCCTTATTGTTGTGTATGCTGGCCATTGCTGCCGGCGCCGCCATTGCCATACAAGCGGCCATGAATGCGCAATTGGGGGTGTTGCTCAACAGCGCAATGCTCGCCACTGGGGTGGCGTTTTTAACCAGCTTTACACTTGTCACCGCGGTGCTGGTATTTACCAGTAAAAGCTACCCGAGTGTTGGTGTCATCACCAATGTGCCCTGGTATTTGTGGCTGGCCGGCGTGTTCAGTGCGTTTGGCGTCAGTTGCTTTTATTATCTGATCCCAAAAATGGGCCTAGGAAGCATGATGTCGTTTGCCTTGTCGGGGCAAATTGTGGTGGCCATGCTTGCCAGTCACCTGGGTTGGTTTAACTTGCCCGTTAAGGCTCTGGATGGCAGCAAGTTATTGGGAACGGTGTTATTGATTGGTGGTGTTATCTTAGTGAATTGGGAGTCGAGAAGTGGATATTAATCAAGCCAATATAGCGAACTTAACAAGCCTTTGGGAGCACTATGGTGCGGCGCCCTTGGCTGATGAGAGCACATGGCCATTTAAGGTCAATCATGTGTGGCCTCATCGCTGCTGGCACCCAGAGCCCGGTTCGCTGACCAGCATGGCGCCGCTAGCCGAGGCTCGAGCTGGGGTGATGTTTCCACTTTGGCCGGATTTGCACGGGGCGTCATTGCAGTTCCCCGAAGAGCGTGAGTTAGCGCTTAAACACGCCGGTTGGGATTGCGTCTTAGCACAAACGGCCATGTATTTGCCCTTGTCCGTAAGTGATTATCCACCCACCTCGGATAAGCCAATCACGAGCGCAGAGTTGGTGGTAAGAAACATTAATAGGGTCGAGGAGGTTTCTTCCTGGATAGAGGTGGTAAATGATGCTTTTGGTTATCGTGTGGATGCCCGGGCCATTGCGCCTTTGCTCGAATGTGAGCAAGCACAATTATATGTTGGGGTATGGGCGGGAAAGGTTGTTGCCAGCGCGCTTTTGTATTACACCGGGGAGGTAGTCGGCCTTCATCAGGTCGCGTTAAAACAAACGCATCAAGGACAAGGGCTTGCCAAAAGCATGATGCAGGATTTGCTCAGGCTTGCGGTGGCCTCGGGGGCGCAGTATATGGTCTTGCAGGCATCGGCGGCCGGTCGACCTCTGTATGAAAACCTTGGCTTTATAACCCAGTTTGAGATCCGCAGTTATAGCAACCGCGCTTAACAATTGAAATCTGTTACTGCTTGTCATTAAAGCCCCTACCGGTCAATAGTGCTATAACAAAAATGCCGGTCTATATAGACCGGCATGGGTGTTGCAATGTATCGGTAGTTTAACTAAGGCTTAGAAAACTACGGTTACAGTTGCAGAGCAGTTAGTCGTGCCTGCTTCACAGATTGAGTAGTTGTATACACCGCCGCCTTTTTGGTTGATAGCGTCAGTGTAGGCACCGTCATTGTTGGTTGTGGTGATAGCCGAGCCGTTGCGATAGATATCAACATTGCTGCTGTTTGCACCGCTCCAGCTTAGGTCTACGCGTTGACGACCTTTTACCTTGTAACCAAACGCATTTAGGTCGATAGAGCCGCCCGTAGCACCGCTGCTTACATTCACGGTTTGTGAGCTGGTGTCGGTTTGACCGGCGCTGTCGGTTACCGTTAGCGTCACAGTGTATGAACCGTCTGCCGCATAGCTGTGGCTAGGGTTTTGCGCCGAGCTGCTAGCGCCGTCGCCGAAGTTCCAGCTGTAACCGGTTACGCCGTTGTCATCCGAGCTGCCGTCGGTGAAGCTACAAGCCAGGGCATCACATGAGAAGCTGAAATCCGCTACCGGTGCATTGTCAGATGAACCGCCGCCACAGCTAGTACCCGCTAGGTAATCGATGGCCGCTTGTGCTTTAACCAGACCGTAACCGGTTTTCACGTCACGACCGGCAGCATCTAAATCTTCAGCAGTAACTGCCAGGGCGTTACGCACTTCCGCTGCCGAACAGGCGGTATGATATGACCACACCAGGGCTGCAACCGCACTCACGTGAGGGGTCGCCATTGATGTACCATTGTAGTAATCCCAGTCCTGGCCATCTACTTTAGATAGGCTCGCCGTTTGACCCGCTTTTGCAGCTAGCTCAAGGCCGGTTGCACGGTCAATTGAGGCCGTTGGAATGCCTTGAATTTTACCATTGAAGTCAACCATAAATGGCGCTTGTAGGCCCGGGCGTGCAGCATTACTGTAAACGATAATACCTTCGGCACCGGCGTCGGCACAGGCATTGGCGCCACGATATTCAGGGTATGAATTTTCCGTTGAGGTCGAGCTGTCACCTTGGTTTTCACCACGTTCAACAAGACAGATTTTGCCTGTCATGTCGCCACACGAGTATGAAGTACCCGTTGTAGTACACACGCCTAGCGCACCACTGGCTGAGCCATTGTTGCCCGCAGGGTCAAACGCCAGGCTGCTGTTGTAAAACAAGTGTGGTACCACGCCATTGGCGAAGTAGTCGGTACCGCCAACGCTTAGTTGCGCTAACTGGCCATCGCCTAGACCCACGCTTGACAGTACGGCTTCACCTGGACCGGCAAGTTCAACCTGGTTGGTGCGCTGTGAGAAGTTAGCGTGCATATTGCCAGAGTCAACGGCCGCTACCGATACCACATCATCATATGAAGCTGGGTAAGAGTGGGCGGTATTACCGTCGTTACCTGCCGCAGCGATGCTTAATACGCCTTGGCTGTAGTAGTTAGCAAAGGCATTGCCTTCGGTGCGGCTGCTACCGCCACCACCTAGACTCATGCTGACAACGTTGGCGCCCGCTGCCACACAATCATCAACCGCAGCGATTAGGCTTGAAGAGTAGCCCCAGCCAGATTCGTTAAATACTTTAATGATATGAAGGTTTACATTGCCGTTTGGCATAACCCCAACAACGCCCGAGCCGTTAGTGATACCGGCTACGGTACCGGCTACGTGGGTACCGTGTGAACCACCCGGTGTTGACCATTGGCCGGTGCCAGAGTCGTTGGTGCCTGATACCAGGTTGGCGTCTAGGTCCGAGTGACGGATGTCATAGCCCGAGTCGATAATACATACTGTACGGTTGCCGGCTAGCTCATCGGAAACGATATCCGCTTCAACGCGGCTGATACCCCATGGCTCAACCTCTGTGGTATTGAGGTTGGTGGCAAGTAGGTGACGTTTAACGTCGGCTTCTACAAATTCAACATTTGGGTTGTTACGCAGGCCCTTAAGAGCCGCCGCTGGTACTTCCATGGCGAAGGCATCGTGCTTGGCCAGGTCAACTTTAATCTCACCGCCTAGCTTTTTCGCCAGCGATTTTACTTCGGCAGACTTACCGCGAGTGAATTTTACGATTACGCGCTCTTTGCTCGCTCCGTTCGTTTTTACTTGTTCAGCTTTATCCTTGCTGCCTAAATTCGGTTGTAAAGAGTTTGCTAGTGCTGCTTCTGAGCCAAGGCCTAGAGCCAATAGGGTGGCCGTAGCAACGAGAGAGAATTTAGACTTCATAGTGAATACCTTTATTTAATTATTGTGTTGTCATTGTGCCTTGGTGACACAAGGGTATTTGACGTTGACGCGGTTGCCGCCTGTTGTAATTCGGTTACCGCGTTAGGCCCGATTATGAAAACACAGTTGTTAAAAAAATGGTATAGTTTTTTGTAATTGTTTTGGGTAATTTGGGGGTGGTTGGTAAAAAGGTATTTAAATTCAATTTGTTGAAGGTTTTGTTTTTGTGGCTAAGGCTTTGGTTTATTTTAACAAATGTGCATTATTTTTGCGTTTTCAGGTTATTTTTGCATTTTACGGGATGGTACTTGAGAGTGGAGTGGGTTGAGATCCGGCATTGAAATTGGTCTTAGAATGGCTCGTTTTGGCTACCGGGTTCCGTCTTCGATAGGTTGTGGCGGTGGCAGGGTATCGCCCGGTAAAGAATCTAGGTGGCGCTCGAAAAAGGCCCGGATCTGCTCGGGAGTGTCCAGCTCCCCGGCACGGTAGCGCTGGGGAAGCTCATCAAGTAACGGAATATGAAGGTTTTCATCGAATTCGTACAGGGCATGCAAGCGACTCACAACCAAAGCCAGGGCACCGCTACAATCATCACAGAGCAAGGCGACGTCCGCTTCGTTGATTACGCTACGCAGATAATGCTGTAATTCCTGTTCATCCATAATTGAGCCTTTAAGTCGTTACCTTAATGCCTTAACGATTTCCGCTTGATATTGCGCTTTGTCGAAGGTGAAGACATCAAATTCACGGTAATCCCAATGCTGTGTGCTTTGGGCGTCGCGATAGGGGTTATGCCAATGCTGCCAGCACACATAGTCGTCGGTGCAATACACCTGGGTAAGTAAGTACCAACATTCCCACTGTCCGCAATCACAGGCCAGTGGCATCAGGGTTGCCTTGTTTTCCAACATGCGCTTGCTGATATCGTCAAGGCCCAGCGCCGCTCTATAGGCGCCACCTATGTGGGGATCAAAGCGCTGTTCGAATTGCTTTACCAGCTCTAGCAAGGGTGTGCCGTCTATCAGCACTTCAAATACCTCCCCCAGGCTTGAGTAGTTGCCACAAGCGCGTAGTCTCAGGGTATTGATCATTTTCTGGCGTCCATCACCTTATCAATATTATCCGATACTAGCTTGAAAACGCCGCGAAATATACCTGGTTGCCGGGTACTGTGCTGTCTGTCGACTAAGCTTAAACTGAGTGAAATTACCACAGCGAGTCAAATTTATGAGTGTTCCTGCTATTCCACCAGGCTTTCATGCCGTTACCCCCTATTTGATTATTGATGGTGCCGTGCGTGCCATTAGCTATTATCAAGAGGTCTTTGGGGCCGAGTTAGTGATGCAGATGCCCATGCCCGATGGTGGCCTTGCTCATGCCGAGCTGATAATCGGCGACTCCCATATTATGCTGGCGGATATGTGCCCACAGCCGCATTTTCAAAGCCCACATGCCCTAGGCGGCACGCCGGTGAGTTTAATGCTGTATGTAGAAGATGTGGATGCTGTGTTTGCCCGGGCCATTGCCGCCGGAGCCAAGGAGCTGCGTCCGGTGCACGACCAATTTTATGGCGATCGTGCCGGTACCTTGGAAGATCCCTTTGGTCATGTCTGGACCATAGGCACTCATAAGGAAGATCTCAGCGAAGAAGAGTTACTGCAGAGAATGGCGGACTTTATGAGCCAGCAAGAAGATGCCTAATTTTTTAGACCTTTTCGGGTTGCGATTGTAGAGGCGGGGGTCCACCAACGACCTTTGAATCTTAGCAAAAGATAACCCAGATCAAATGCAGGGTGAAATTCTGCGCTCGGGTGCGGCCTGTGAGTTACAGTCCTCACCCGTTATGGTATATTGCCGAACATGCTGATTTTTCAGCATATTAGACTGTATTTCGACTTCTGCTCGACAATATATCCAAGCATAATTCTCTCTATTTCGGTCAAGTTTTCTGGTGCGCAACCTTATTCACCCCAGTCATGCAAAAGAGTGGTCGCAAAGCTCTAGGTTTTTAGTAATAGCTCTTGTGGTGCTGGGGCTGTCGCTGCTTATTGAGCGGCTCGGGCTGGTCAGCATTATAGAGCACTATATACTGCTGCATTCTTTTTTGGAGCTTGTCTCCATCATAGTCTCTGTGCTTATCTTTGCGGTGGGCTGGAGCGCACGCAGCTATATTAAAAGCCCGACCTTTATATTTGTCTCCGGGGTGATGCTTTGGGTTGGCGTACTCGACTTTCAGCATGTGTTTTCGTTCCAGGGGATGCCGGAGTTTATTACCCCAGCAAGCGCCGACAAGGCAATTAACTTTTGGTTTGCCGGGCGCATATTTACCGCCGTTGCCATTATTGCTCTGGCAGCCCAGCCCTGGCTGGCCTTAGGATCTCGCAGCATTTATCCATCCTTGATTGTCGCCGGCCTGAGCACCACGCTGGTGAGCTATGTGTTTTTATTTCATCCTGACTGGCTGCCACCTAGCTATATTCCCGGGCGGGGGCTGACCGACTTTAAACGCAATTTTGAGTATTTCTTGATGGCCCTGTATGCCTTTGCGGCATTACTCTTTTTATTGCGTTTGGCGCAGGTACGACAGAGCAGAAATTTAAGCCATTTGTTCGTGGTCGCCGTGCTTATGGTGCTCAGCGAATATTATTTTACCCTTTACACTCATATCAGCGACACCCTAAACCTCTGTGGCCACCTCTATAAAATTGTTGCCTATATTTTGCTTTATCAGGTGCTGTTTGTGGAAACCATTACCCGGCCATTTCTTGATCTTGAACGTTCGCGCCATCGCCTGAGTGCCACCTTAAGCGCCTTGCCTGAACTGGTGTTTGAAATTGACGAACACGGCAAAATACTGCGCAGCCATGCCAAAGAAAACGAACCGTTTTTACTGCAGGGGGAGAGTATAGGGCGCAGCATTTACACCTTGTTTGCAGGCAAAGATCAAACCCGCCTATATAACACAGTGGCCGCGGCCAAGCGTCAGGGTATGGCCGAGGTGGAGGATATAGTGGTCGCCCGGCAACAACAGCAACGCCATTACCAATGCGTGGTGGTGAAACTGGCCGAGCAAGGCAGTGCGAATTATTTGGTGGTGGTGCGCGATGTCAGCGAACGTGCGGCGCAAGTCGATGCTCTGGCCCATGAAGCCAGACTTAAAGAAGGCTTGCTGGGCTTATCCGATGTTGCTTATAAGGGCTGTGAGTCGGCATTACTGAGTCATGGGGTGAGCTATGCCCGCTATCTGGTTCCTTGCCAAAGTATTGGCCTGTATGCGGTTAATGACGACGGGACTTACCAGTTGCTAGCTGGTGAAGGGCAGTTCAAGGTGACACAGGCCCTGGATTTATTGTCACAACTGTCGCCGCAGCTAGGTACGCAAGAGCATGTTTTACATCCTCATTGGCAGGGGCAGTCAAGCCAAGAGAGTGAGTTATCGGCGCTAGGGGTCGTAATGGCGGTGCCGGTGCGCGATCAGGAGGTACTGCGCATGGTGATCTTGCTTAGCAATGACCTGCGCAGTTTTAGCGACCGTGAGGTAGAGGCTATTACCATTTGGTCCCAGGCCATTTGGCATTGGTTAAACCGCCTTCGTCAGGAAGAGCGTATGCACACCTTGTCATTGGCGGTTGAGCAAAATCCGCACCCGATTTTAATCACGGATACAGAGGTTAAAATCGAGTATGTGAACCGCGCTTATGTGGAACTTTGTGGCTTTTCGCGCGAGCAGTTGCTGGGCAATGATCCGGCTATTCTCAGCTCGGGTAAAACCGCGCCTCAGGTCTATCAGTCCATGTGGCAAAACCTGACTGCCCAGCAACCTTGGGTGGGGGAGCTGATCAACCGTAACAAGCAAGGGCAGGAGCTGATCGAGCGTACCACCATCTACCCGATCAAGGATAAAGACGGCAAGGTCAGCAAGTACATCTCTTTTCAGCATGACATTACCGCTCAGATAGAAAACGAAACCAAGATACATCACCTGTCTTACTATGATCAGCTCACCGGGCTGGCCAATGGCAAGATGCTGCTGCATGTGTTTGCATCTTTGCGCTCGAAGAACAGGCTGACCGAGGGCGCGCTGCTGTTTATTGGTCTGGATAACTTTAAGGTGCTCAACGAAGCTCTGGGTTATGAAAAGGGCAATTTGATCCTCAAAACCCTGGCTCAGCGGCTGCTCAATTTAGGTGATGAAGACGAATTGATCTGTCGCTTACCCGGTGACCGTTTTGCCTTTTTAATGCCTTATGCCAAGGCCAACAGTGCCTCATGCAAGGCTCAACGCGTCCTCGAATCCCTGCGCACGCCGATTAATATCGACGGTAAAAACATGGTGCTCACCGCCTCCATTGGTGTGGCGCTTTATCCTCATGATGGCGATAACAGCCAACGCTTGCTGCAACTGGCCGAGGCGGCGCTGTTTGAAGTGAAAAAACGTGGGCGCAACAACTTCCTGTTTTATGCGCGGGAGATGAATCAGCATGCGTCGCGACAACTGCAGGTGATCAATGCCCTCAACATGGCGCTGTTGGAAGATGAACTTTCCCT
This sequence comes from Pseudoalteromonas sp. T1lg76, assembly GCF_002964725.1. NCBI lineage: Bacteria > Pseudomonadati > Pseudomonadota > Gammaproteobacteria > Alteromonadales > Pseudoalteromonadaceae > Pseudoalteromonas > Pseudoalteromonas sp. T1lg76. Next base: position 22,963 of record NZ_PQCE01000022.1, on the reverse strand, counting down.
GGTCTTTCAGCCTCAGGTGCGTATAGATTCCCGTCAGGTGGTCGGCGCCGAGGTGCTGCTGCGCTGGCACTCATCTGAGTTAGGTCAGGTTTCCCCTGGCGAGTTTATTCCTGTGGCAGAAAGCGCAGGTTTGATCAAAGCCCTGGATGCCTGGGTGTTTAGGCATGCGCTGGCGCAAATAAAACAATGGCTGGCAATGGGAGTCGAAGACCTGGTGTTTGCCGTTAATCTATCGGCAGCAAGTTTTGAAGACCAAGGATTGCTGGGCGCGCTGATGCGCGAGCTTGAGTTTTATGAGGTGCCCGTCAGCTGTATTGAGCTGGAGCTCACCGAAGCCATCGCCCTGATGGATCCGGACTCGGTACTTAAGCGCATTAATTCGCTGCGCGCCGCGGGCTTTAGGGTGTCCATCGACGATTTTGGTACCGGCTATTCATCAATGAGCTACTTAAAGCGCTTCGCTGTCGATAAGCTGAAAATAGATAAATCCTTTATTGATGATTTGGCCAGTGGCGAGCCAGCGGATGTGGCGATAGTCAAGGCCATGGTACAACTGGCCAAGGCGCTCAATATTGGCAGCATAGCCGAGGGCGTCGAAACCGAGCAGCAGTGGCAATGTCTGGCTGAGCTGGGTTGTGATCAGGTACAGGGATACTGGTGTGCCAAGCCGTTGGCGGCTGAGGACTTTGTTGCCTTTATCGCACGTTGGGAATAAACCGCGGGGCGAATGAACGCCCCCGCAGGTTGCCTTGACCGCCGAGTTAACGCCCTTGCAGCTGCTCGCTTATCTCGGTAAAGATGCTGGCATCATCTATGGTGGAGGGGATCTGCAGCTCTTCACCATCAATCAACTGGCGCAGGTTCTTGCGCAATATTTTACCCGAGCGGGTTTTTGGTAAGCGCGGCACGCAGATAATATCCCGCAGGCAGGCAATGGCGCCTATGGTGGAGCGTACCGAGGCTCTAAGTTGCTGCTCGACCTCTTCATGACTGCCGGTGAAGTCGTCTTTAAGCACCACCATGGCCATGGGGATTTGCCCCTTAAGGCTGTCATGTATGGCAAACACCGCGCACTCGGCCACCGCCGGGTGAGCCGCAACTATCTCTTCCATTTCACCGGTAGACAGGCGGTGACCGGCCACGTTTATCACATCATCGGTGCGCCCCATAATAAACAGGTAGCCTTCCTCATCGAAGTAACCACCATCGCCGGACAGGTAATAGCCCGGATACTGGCTTAAATAGCCGCTTTTAAAGCGCTCGTTATTTTGCCAGATAGTCGGCAAGCATCCGGGTGGCAGCGGCAGCTTAATGGCCACGGCGCCATGCTCATTGGCTTCGCATTGCTCACCATGGACATCGAGTATCTGTACATCAAAACCCGGGGTGGGCACTGTGGCGCTGCCTGCCTTGGTGGGGAGGGCCTCAATGCCGATGGGGTTGCAGGCGATGGCCCAGCCGGTTTCGGTTTGCCACCAGTGATCCAGCACCGGCAATTGGGTGTGCTCTTTTAACCACTCATAGGTGGGCGGATCCAGACGCTCGCCAGCGAGGAACAAGCGTTTTAGACTTGAGGTGTCGTATTGCTTAAAACCTTGAGCGCTGGGGTCTTCTTTTTTGATGGCACGAAATGCGGTTGGGGCGCTAAATAAAGCTGTAACCTTGTAGTCTTCAACCACGCGCCAAAAGGCGCTGGCATCTGGGGTACGCACAGGTTTTCCCTCGTATAGCACGGTGGCGCAGCGATAAATCAGCGGCGCATAAACTATGTAGGAGTGGCCTACCACCCAGCCTATATCCGAGGCCGCCCAAAATACCTCCCCTGGGCGCATACCGTATACGGTTTCCATACTGTAATGCATGGCCACCGCATGGCCGCCGTTCTCACGCACTACGCCCTTGGGTGTGCCCGTGGTGCCTGAGGTTGTAAGAATATAGAGGGGATCGGCGCCGGCGACTGGCACAGCGTCCACGCTTTGAGCGTGACTCATGGCAGTAGCCCAGTCAATATCGCGGCATTCGCTAAGCGGCGCATAGCATTGCGGGCGCTGGTAAATAACACAATGCTCGACCTTATGTTGAGCCTGACTAACGGCCTCATCGAGCAGCGGCTTGTATTCGATCACCTTATCGACCTCAACCCCGCAAGAGGCGCTGAGGATCAGTTTTGGTGTGGCATCATCAATACGCACCGCTAGCTCATGGGCGGCAAAACCACCGAAGACCACGGAGTGAATGGCACCGAGGCGGGCACAGGCCAACATGCCGATCACAGCTTCGGGGATCATAGGCATATAGATCACCACGCGATCGCCTTTACCAACTCCCAGCCCTTGCATGACCCCGGCAAACTTACTCACTTCTTCGAGCAATTCGCTGTAACTGTACTGACGCTTGCTGTCTGTGACCGGCGAGTCGTAAATCAGCGCCGTTTCATTGCCATGGCCGTTTAACACATGCTGATCCAGTGCCAGGTAGCTGGTATTAAGTTCGGCATCGGCAAACCAGTGATAAAAGCCATGCTCATCCTGATGATAGGCTTGCTGCGGTTTCTTTAACCAGGCAATGCGCTCGCTTTGTTGCAGCCAAAATTGCTCTGGATTATCACTAAAGGCGCGATAGGTGCGTTGATATTCGCCTGACATACAAGGCTCCAAAATAAAATTGTGAGAGTGTTAATAAAAATAGGAGCTTTTCGCGCTGAGCAAAATGCGACCATAGTCGGCAGTGGCGAGGGGATATTTAGACTAATAAATCTTGTGGCGACTGCGTGTACCACCGCCAAAAAAAGTTATGTCATTAAAATTTAAAGGATAACAAGCGTATCCCTATTATCGGTATTGTTAATTTACTGTTATGCTAGAGACGTTTGCTTAGGGAGTATTATGCTTCCCTAGTCGTCAATTTTAGACAAGGATTTTTGGGGGGACCCATAAGTGCTAGAACAACAGGAAAAAATAATGAAAACAATTATCTCGACATTGGCGTTGTTAACAGTTGCGGCTCCGGCAATGAGCAACCAAGTATTTCAGGATAACAGCTTGGTCGTTGCCAGCGACAATATCTTGTACGAATACAATAACGGCGCCTTGATATCACAGCGAAACATTCCGACCAACAGTGCCAATGAAATGGCACGTGATATCACCATACTGGATGATGGTCGAGTTGCTGTATTTAACGGCACCTTTACCCCTGAGTTGTCGGTCTATAACGGTGAAAACTGGCAGAGCTTCACCATGTCTGGATGGAGCACAGCGAATAACCTGTCTTATGGTGGCATAACTGCCATTGGCGATGCAGTATATGTGACCGATACTTACACTGCCTACGACGGAGCAGCCAAGGGTGTAGTTAAGTTTGATTTAGCTAGCGGCAATGCGCAGCGCATTATCGATGACAGCGACTATATCGATATCAATGTGGGGCTAGATGGAAAGTTGTATGCTTTGCAAAACACCTATGGTGCTCTTGATGTGATAGACCCAGCCAGTGGCACAGTGCTGCGCAGCCTGGCCTTGGGTCATACTTCTTCGTCGCGTGGTGTAGCCGCCGATGCCGAGGGCAATATATATATGGTGAGCTGGAGTGGCTATGTTGCCCGTTATAGTGCCGATGGCACCCTGGTTAACACCTTGGAAATTGGTGGCAATCTACACGATATTGATATCGACCACTCGGGTCGTGTAGTAACGGGCAGTCGCTTTGGTCAGGTGTATGTCACCGATACCAACTTAAGTGACTTTACCGAGCTGTTTGTCAGCACCAGCAATGCCTTCGTGGCCACTGTGCCATCGGTATTGCCACCAGCAGCACCCGTGTTGCAAGGTACTGTGCAAAATGCCGGGCGCGATATTCAAACGACCCTGACCTGGAGCACAGAGGCCGAAGGCGTCGATGTTTATTTTAATGGCCAATGGCTGGAGTCGGTGACCGATAGCAACAGCGCTACCTATTGGTACTTTAAGAAGCAGTCTCAGGAATTTATGGTATGTAATATTGGCACCGAGGATTGTTCGGCGCCCTTTATTGCAAACTAATTAGACATTCATAAAAAGGCCACCTTGCGGTGGCCTGCTTATTTACTTGGGCATATTCATCACTATGCGCCCGGTGATCTCGCCTTTTTCCATATCCGCGAAGATATCGTTAATATCATCAAGGTCCTTCTCGGTAATAATGGCTTTGACCTTGCCGCGGGCGGCAAACTCTAAGCATTCCTCCAGGTCCTTGCGGGTGCCGACGATAGAGCCGACCACGCTGACGCCATTGAGTACGGTATCAAAAATAGGCAAGGGCATGTCCTCCGGCGGCAGGCCGACCAGCACGCATTTACCACCGCGGCGCACCACATCATAGCTTTGCCTAAAGCCGGCTTTGCTTACCGCGGTACAGACGCTGCCATGCACGCCACCGCTGACTTCTTTAATGGCATTGACCACATCGTCGGTTTTAAAGTCGAAGAAATGTTCGGCACCCAACTGCTGCGCCAGTTCACGTTTGGCTTCACCCGTGTCCACGGCCACAACCCGCATGCCCATGGCCACGGCATATTGCACTGCCAGGTGTCCAAGGCCACCGACGCCGAAAACGGCCATCCATTGTCCGGGCTTGGTCTCGGATACCTTTAAGGCTTTATAAGTAGTGACCCCGGCACAAAACAGCGGTGCGGCATCCGGGTAGCTTAGTCCTTCGGGGATTTTCACCACATAATCACCATGGGCGGCGCAGTATTCGGCGAAACCGCCATCGACGGAATAACCTGAGTTTTGTTGCTCCAGGCACAAGGTCTCCTTGCCATCGAGGCAATATTCACAATGTCCACAGGCGCTGTAAAGCCAAGGGATCCCAACTCGGTCGCCGAGCTTTAAGTGGCTGACGGCACCGCCGAGCTCAACAATTTCACCTACACCTTCATGGCCTGGAGTAAGAGGGAGTTTGGGTTTGACCGGCCAATCGCCGTGGCAGGCGTGTAAATCCGTATGACACACCCCGCAGGCATGAATCTTCACCAGCACCTGATGGGCGTCGATAGTAGGCTTGGCTATTTCTTCAATGCTTAAAGGGGCGCCAAAACTATGGGCAACTGCTGCTTTCATAATGAATCTCCTTGTTTTTGTCATCATGAGGACATCTCTAGCTTAGCGCTAAAGTCACGGCATAATTTGCTTGGCCGTCCATGCTAGTTGTACCCCAGTCCAGTAATCGCTGTTATGATCTGGGGCAAAGGGATTAGATAAATAAACGCGTTATGGAAAGAAGAATCATCAAGATATTTATATGCTTAGCTATTTTCTTAGCGCTGGCGCACGGGGCCAATCAGTTGCAGGGAAAGCAGCTGGAGTTACCCGAGCCAGTAGCCGCCTGTATAACCTGGCTGCAGCAATTATTTGGCTCAAAACAAGCCTCGCTTTCAGCTCCAGCGCCGCTGCAGAATAAATCGCCTTTAAACACACCGACTAAACCCACACAAGCTCAGCCCGGTATCGGAGCTGCTACCGGAAAGAGTGGCGAAAACAGCGTCGTGGCGACAAAGGGCAATAAGCATAACCTTGGGCAGCGTTTTACCTGTACCGACACTTCCTTAGGAGAGCTCAAGGTGCAGCAATTTCAGGGTATTTACACCTGGACTGATAGTCAGGGCGTGCGTCATGTCAGTGACCAAAAGCCCGACTTTGAGGTGCAGCAATATCGGTACGAGGGTGCTGATGTGATGGATTACTTTGCCCTTGAGCTGATTGCGCCGAGTATGAATAGTGAATTTAGAGCCCGGCTCGAGTCGACCTTAAATGGTGTCTTTAAAGCCTATAGTCAGGTGGTAGGCAGGGAGGCGATGCGTAAGGTTGATCTGCGCCTGCATGTATTGCCGACGCGCAGCAGTTACCTGGCAGCCATACGCCGCGCCGGCAGTACTTCCTCAAACAGCGTCGGCAGTTATTTCGGCCGTTCCAATGAAGCCTATATAGAATACCGGGGTGATGTTCAAACCATGCGCACGGCCATACATGAAGCTGTGCATGCCATAAATCACGCCGTATTGGGGAATACGCCTTCTTGGCTCAATGAAGGGTTGGCGGAGTATTTTGAACACACCGAGATCGAGCTGCAATTGGTGATGGTACATCCTAACCCAAGTTGGGTTCGTGATGGCTGGCTACAACAGAGCGTTTATAGCCCGGGTCATTTATGGCAAGCGGAAGCCTTGTGGCAAAACGATGGTGATAGTAGCAAGTTATATCGCTCCAGTTGGGCGTTTATCAGCTATTTACTGCATAATCCTGAGGGCAGAAAGGCGTTCAAGCGAGTAGTCAGAGCGCAAGTGGCGCAGCGCTGTCAGAAGCTCAGTGCTCAGCAGGTACAGGGATTAGTTCCCGTTAATATCAGGCAAGGCTTTAGCCGCTGGCAGCAAGGTGAACTCAGCGGCCATAGATACTAACCTTTGAAGACTGAGTACAAGTAACCAAATAACCTAAATAACCTAAATAACCATGAATAATAAGGTGCCGGTATGGATCAGACTCAAGCCCATAATTATTTGCTCAATAAGCCACAAACCAAGGTCGAGCAACCCTTTGGCGAAGGGGTTGATGTATATAAGGTAGCAGGTAAGATGTTTGCCACTTTAACGCTGCGTGCAATCGACGATGGCGAACCCATGTGGCAAATGAACCTCAAGTGCGACCCGGATGAGGCGCAGGCGCTGCGCGATATTTTTAGCGCCGTGTTGCCCGGATACCATATGGATAAACGACTTTGGAACACGATTATGTTAGACGGCAGCATTCCTAAAGGGGAAGTCGAGCGCATGATGGATAACTCTTACCTCTTGGTGGTGGCGAAACTAACGAAAGCCAAGCAGCAAGAGCTTTTGACGCAGTTGGAGCAGCGCTAGGCTGTTAACACGAATCACTTTGGTAAAGCGCCGACTAAATGGCGCATAATGATGTAGGGAGACAAGATGGGAATTTGTGGGCGACTGATACATAAAACACGGCGCTGGATCCACTCTCGGCATATGCTCTCAAGCGTGACCCTGGCTTCGTTTTTAGAATCGACCATAGTGCCCATTCCCTTGGAAGCGCTCCTGGTGCCGCTGATGCAGGCGCGGCGCGATAAAATCTGGGCCATCGCTTTGGTGGCAACTCTGGGTTGTATGCTCGGCGCCTTGTTTGGTTATGCCCTGGGCTATTATCTTTTCGATATGCTGGGTGATTGGCTAATCGAACTTATCTCAACCCCGGAGCAGTTTGCCGAAGTCAAAGCGCAAATGCACAGCCAGGGCTTTTGGTTTGTGCTGACCCTGGGGATAGTGCCTATTCCCTTTCAAATTGCCATGTTGGCGGCGGGGGCGACTCATTATCCCCTGTGGTTATTTTTCCTTGCCACCGCTATAGCCCGCTCGTTGCGATATTTTGGTCTGGCTTTGGTAGTGTATTACGCCGGTAATAAAGCGGAAAAGGTGATCCGCAAACATAAGCTCAAAGGCATTGCTGCCCTGAGTGTTTTGGTGCTGGGCACCTGGTGGTTGGCGAGCAGCTGGTCGACTTCCGGCGTTAGTTAAAACGCATGTGCAAAATTTGCTAAAAAGTGGTGATAAATACGTAAACGTGGTCATTGCTACCGGCACTTGTTATCAGGTTTTATTTATCTATATGATTTATATATATTTTTAATCTTGGTCTAAAGTTTGCTGTAAAAGTACTAGCCTATATAGGATTACTCTTTAAGGAATTGAATTATGTCGGTACCCGTTGCGGATAGACCCCTAGAGCAGGTTAAAGAAGAAGTCATAGACCAGCTTATACTTAATTACAGCCATGGCGAGCTCTCTGCCGAGGCATTCGAGCGCCGTTTGGATGCAGCCTATGACAGCACGGATCAAGAATATCTAGTGACCCTGGTTGCCGATTTACCATTGCAAGCAGACCCGCGCTATCAAAGTGAAAAGGCGGCCCGTTTGCGCCCACAATATGGTCGTGGCGATGAGCAACCGATAGGTGAGTCCATCACCACCATTTTAAGTTCGGATCACCGTGGCGGTGATTGGGTGGTTCCTAAAGAAATACAGATAAAAAACGTGCTTGGGACCTTGGAGCTGGACTTCAGTAATGCCATCTTCAGCCACCCGGACGTACATATTTACCTTAACTGCTATTTGGGCTCCTGCGAGATTTATGTGCCAGAGGGCGTTGATGTGGTGACGCAAACCACCAATATTATTGCCTCCACTAGCAATCAGCGGGTGGCCTTAGGTCCGCGGGATCAAGACCGCCAACGTCCGCGTATTTTACTCACCGGCCGTAATGTTTTAGGCAGCGTCGAAGTCAGCGTAAAAAGAACCATGAAAGAAAAATTAAAATCCTTTGCCGACAACTTGCGCTCCCTGTTTGATGACGGTTATGGCAACGGCAATGATAAAAGCGATAAATATTACTAACTTATGTTTTAGTGACTATACTTAGCAATGCTGTAATTAGCAGCTCCCAGGTTGCGGCGGTGTATTTAACCGCCGCTTTTTTTTGTCTGCATAAAAGCACAAGCCCAGGGTCGCATAGATGAAGGGGCATGAGTATAATGGCGCCCTTATTTTTTGGGCGCGGATCAAGGCCACCCCTAATGAATGCAGTAGAGAAAATATTTGTGCTGGGCTTGCCCCGTACCGGCACCACCAGCGTGTGTGTGGCGGCCTTGCAGTTGGGCTTGCCTACGGCGCACACCGCCTATACTCAGGCCTGCTTTGAACAGGCTCAGGTGCTGGCCGACACTCCTTGTTTTAGTCATTATCCCGAGCTTGCCAGGCGCTATCCGCGCAGTCGCTTTATTCTCCTTTGCCGTGATGAACAGGCCTGGCTGGCATCCATTAAGCAATTACTGGCGCGCATGAGCGATAACCTGTTATGCACCCATGGCGGCTTTAGCCCTTTATTAAAACAAAGTTATGGGCGGGTATTTGCCCCTCTGAACCCACACACACTGGCGGATGATGCTCACCTTTTACACTGTTATCGCCGCCACCAACAGCAGGTGCGCGACTATTTTGCCACTCAGAGCGAGCGTTTGTTGTGCCTGAATTTAGGCGAACCCCATGCCTACCACACATTCTGCCGCTTTTTGGGTGTTGAGCCCCAAGGCAGCGAGTTTGCCCACCTTAATAAGGGTAATAAGGTAATGGCCTGGCGCGACATTAAAAGCCCGCTGAAAATTGCCTCGACCCGCAATGGCAAGGTGGATAACCTCGATAGCTGGTGGTTAGGCTAAGGGTCTTGGCTTGGGACTGGCGTGAATGGCCTTGGCTGCGTACAATAGCGCCAATTTTAGTTGTCAGTAATGCTTATGTTTGAACTCGAATTTAATACGCCACAGCAGTGGACCGATGCGGTGCTTGCCGACTTCGACGCCTTTTTACAAGATCATGCCGCCGCTGAGAAAAAAGCCTCGGGCATGGCGCTTTCTATGCTGTCTCACTACCCGGATAAGCGTAAATTGGTCAAGGCCATGACGGACTTGGCACTTGAAGAAATGATCCACTTTAAGCAGGTGGTGAAGTTGCTTACCGAGCGTGATGTTAATCTCGGCGACGATAAAAAAGACCCCTATGTAAATCAGCTGCGCGGCATGTTCCGCCATGGTAAAGAAGTCTTTATGCTCGACCGTCTGCTGGTGGCTGCGGTGATTGAGGCGCGCGGTCATGAGCGTTTTGCTTTAATCGCCGAGGCGTTGCCGCCGGGTAAGGACAAGGAATTTTATACCGCCATCGCCAAGTCTGAAGAAAAACACAAGAATCTGTTTGTGGAATTGGCCTACGAATATTTCGATAAAGAAGAAGTGGATGCTCGTCTGGCCGAGGTGATCACCCGCGAAGCACAAATCTGTGCCTCTTTGCCATATCGCGCCGCCTTACATTAAGGTTTGTAGGTCGATGCTCTGCGTCGACAAAAGGGCCTTGTCGGCAAGCCATTGTCGGGCTGAAAGCCCGACCTGCAGGCGACCTACAACGAGATGCTGTAGGTGGCAAAGGCACAGTTAGCCGTGCGCCTTATCCAAGGCGCGTAGCTTAAAGCCCAGCCAACATAAGATGATGCCGAAGGCAAAGGCATAAATGGCGACCAGCCAAAGCATGGCAATGATCCCCTGGCCCGGGTTAATGATCAGATAGATACCAAAGATGATCGATACCACCCCGCTTAACAGCAACAAGGTCACGCCCTGCAGGTGCTTAAAGAGCTTGATCGCTGCCGCCATTTCCATCATGCCAATAATGATGGCCCAAAAGGCGATCAAATAGAGCATGATCAAGGCGGTCAGCTGAGGCATGCTGACCGTAACTATGGCCGCGACAATACCTAAAATGCCGGCTATCAGCGTTAAATACCAGTAAGACGAATACTGCTTTTGTTTAAATGCCAGCCAAATCCGCGAGCACCCGTCGAACATAAAGAAGGCGGCAAAGACAAAGATCAAGGCGCCTATGGTGGCTTGTGGTGAAAACCAGGCCACGGCGGCAAAGATAATGGCGATGATCCCCTGAATAACAAAGATTGGCCACTGACCCGGTAGTGAAGTATTAATAGTCATTATGCTCTCCTATTGCGGCTGCTTATAAACTTGGCCCGCTTTCATCACAAAATCAACCCGCTCCAAGACACTGATATCTTCCAACGGGTTACCGTCAACGGCAATCATGTCGGCGGCAAAGTCAGTGTTTAACTGGCCTAATTGCTTTTCGGCGCGCAATAGCTTGGCGGCATTGATGGTGGCACTTTGAATGGCCTCTAAGGGCGTCATGCCATATTCCACCATGCGAGAAAACTGCTTGGCATTGTCACCGTGCGGATAAATAGCAGCGTCGGTGCCAAACACCATATTCAACCCCGCATCCACGGCACGACTAAAGCTTTCACGCTGACGCTTGGATACCTGGCGCTCTTTATTTAGGTTTTCCTCGGCAACGCCATTTTGCTCACCATAGGTGAGGGTGTATTCGGTGTTGTAGATATCCATGGACAACCAGGTGCCGTGCTTTTTCGCCAGCTTAATGCCTTCGTCGTCGATATAGCTGACATGTTCAACGCTGTCGGCTCCGGCGATAATGGCCGCCTTGATACCGCTGGTGCCATGGGCATGAGCGGCCACGGTTAAGCCACGCAGATGTGCTTCTTCCACCAGGGCATTCATTTCTTCCTGGCTGTATTGCTGTACACCCACCTTGGTGCCTTTGGAGAAAACGCCGCCGGTGGCACAAAACTTAATGACGTTGGCGCCATATTTAATATTTTCACGTACCTTGGCGCGCACCGCCCAGGGGCCATCGGCCACGCCTTCGGCGCGGTAATTTAATTCCGGCGGTACCCGGTTGTTGTCGCAGTGGCCTCCAGTGACTCCCAAGGAAGGGCCGGCCGCCCAGATCCGCGGTCCGGGTACATCACCTGCTTCTATACCATCGCGCAGGGCAATCACGCTGTAGCCGGTGGCGCCAATATTACGCAAGGTGGTAAAGCCTGCGAGCAGGGTTTTATGAGCAAAGTAGGCCGCTTTGATGGCTTTACGCGGCGCCGAATCGCTAAAGCGTTGCACTCGGGGAACGGTGGGATCCGAAGTCAGATGCACATGCATGTCCATTAAACCGGGCAGCAGCATCTTGTTGCCCAGGTCGATTAATTGGTCCTCGGCGCCCAAGGGGGTCGGCAGGGTATGGCCAATGTCTGTGATAACGCCCTCATCTATGCTGATAACGACATTCTCAAGTACCTTGCCATTGGTGACATCCAACATTTTGTCGGCTTTAACATAGGTGGCGCTGTAGGCTGGGTTAGCCAAAGCCATAAGGGCGCTGCCTATCGCGGCGCCGACTAAGGAATAAAAAGGCTTAAACATAATGATCCCAAAAATAAAAATAGCTTTTTGAATCTATCAAGTGTCTGCTTTTAAGGCAATTTTTAACGATAAAGTGTGAGCTTTTTAATTTTGCTGTCTATGCTAATTGAAGATGGAATTAAGGATATTAGACGATGTTGATAAGGGCGTGCTTACTGGTTTTGTTATTGGCCAGTAGCCTGTGCGGTGCCACACAAGGCAAGGTAACGGTAAAAGAGATAATGCAAAATCAGCAGCCTGAGCAGACGGAGCAAGAGGCAAGCGAGCAAGACCAAGGTATTGAAGAGGTGGCGCTGGATAAGCTGCACAGGGAAACGCCTCGTGGGACCATGCAGGGTTATCTTAATGCCGCTAGGTCTCGCGATTTTACCTTGGCCAGTGACTATTTAGATTTTCGTAACTTGAGCCCCGAGGTGTTGGCGCTGGGCAAACCGCAATTGGCGGAAATCCTTTATTTGGTGCTTGAGCGCACTCTTTGGGTCGACTTGCCAAGCCTCAGCAGTCAGCCACAAGGCAAGGAGCAGGATTTACTGCCTAGCTATCGCGACTTGGTGGGCGAACTCACAACCGCTCAGGGGCCGGTGCAGATTTTGTTACAAAGGGTGCCAGCAGAGAGTGGCGGTAATTATATCTGGAAGATATCTAATGCCACGGTGGCACAAATCCCCTTATTAAAGACGCATTACAGTTATTCCCCAAGCGGCGAGTGGCTCTACAAGCATCTCCCGGATCAGAGTTTTCTCGGGGTCAAACTCTGGCAATGGGTCTATTACAGTGCCAATTTACTGGTGTATTTATTACTGGCGTTTGCTATTACCCGGGTGCTTGCCTTTATTGCCAAGCGTATTAAGCCGGATTTAAGTGCCGAGGCCAGTGGTTTGATCAATGGCCCCTTGTGTTTGTTGCTCGGGGTGATATTGGCCCGCAACCTGGCCTCAGAGGCCAATTCGACGCTGGCCAGCAAAGCCGTCTTTGAAGGGGCGACCTTATTGATCCTAGCCTGGACCTGGTTTGCCCTGCGCGCCATTGACGTAGTCCGTTATCGTTTTAGCCAGCGCTTGATCCTACGAGGCAATGAGCAAGCCGTGTATCTGCTGCGACCGCTTGGCAACGTAGTGCAAATCGCCGTGGTCATCATGGCGTTATTTTTATGGTTGGAAAACCTTGGCTTTAGCGCCACCACCTTAGTGGCCGGGTTGGGTATTGGTGGCTTGGCGGTGGCTTTGGCGGCGCAAAAATCGGTGGAGAACATTATCGGTGCTATCACCTTGTATTCATCGGCGCCGGTACGGGTGGGGCAGGTATGCCGCTTTGGCGAGCAGGTTGGTACGGTGGAAGAAATAGGTTTGCGGGCCACCCGGGTGCGCACCTTAAACCGCACAGTGATCCATGTGCCCAATGCTCGTTTTGTTGACATGGAGTTGGAAAACATTTCCGAGCGTGAGCGTATTGGCTATCGTCCCGAGCTGATCCTTGATAGAAGTACCAGTAGCGCGCAGATCGCGGACCTACAAGCCGAGTTGATGCAACTTTTGGGGCAGCAGCCAGATGTTGCAGATAGCCCCTGTCGCGCGCGCTTTACCGGATTTGTGCCGCGGGGGCTGTGTATCGAGGTGCTTTGTTATATTGAAACCACCGACTTTAATCTGTACCTGGCCCGCAGCGAAGAACTTAATCTCGCTATCTTGTCTTTGTTGCACAAGTTGAAGATTGATTTGGCGCCACCTGATTATTTTTGAATGGTATATTTATTAACCAGTTAGGTTCGGTGTTGGGCTTTTTATGTTTATAAGTTTGGTGGGTATCGCGAAATATTATAATTAGACTATGCTTATTTTTTATGCATAAAGGACAATTGTCCTTAAATGCGCATAAAATCTTTTAAAATTCTCGATTGTGTTGGTAAAAGGTGGGAAATGTTGCAAAAAAATGAAATAAAGCTGATTTGAAGCTTCATTTCGGTGCTATACTTCGCCACCGTAATGTTCAGCCTTTTATTGGTGCCTGTACTCTCAAATTTAAGGTCCGCGTGGAGCACGCGAAAAATTGAACATTGTGCCGGGTGATAGGGCGCTACATATCTACCAATGAACAAAAGAGTACAAATAAGGGTTAAATCCGACATGAAAGCGATGAAACGTACTGCGCTTGCCAATCTAATTAAAGCAACGCTGTTATCTGCTGCTGCAGGTTCTGCATTCTCTTCCACAGCTGCCGAGCAACAAGGCCCAGCGGCGAAAGACAAATCACTTGAAGTTATTCAAATCACAGCCCGTAAACGTGTTGAAAATGCACAGGAAGTTCCTGTAGCCGTTTCTGCACTTCAGGGCGACAGCCTGGATGCGTACAGCTCCGCGGGTATGGATATTCGTTTTATGAATGCCAAGATCCCAAGCTTGTCGATTGAATCTTCATTCGGTCGCTCATTCCCACGTTTTTACGTGCGTGGTCTAGGTAACACAGACTTCGATTTGAACGCCTCACAACCAGTTTCTTTAGTTGTTGACGAAGTGGTGCAAGAAAACGCCATTCTTAAAGGTTTCCCAGTATTTGACGTGGCTCGCGTTGAAGTATTGCGTGGTCCTCAGGGTACCCTGTTCGGCCGTAATACCCCGGCGGGTCTGGTAAAGTTCGATACCGTTAAACCAAGCCAGGACTTTGAAGGTTATGGCTCAGTATCATACGGCAGCCGTGGTGCTATCGATTTTGAAGGTGCCGTAGGTGGCGCTTTAACAGATCGCCTGTCAACGCGCGTTTCTGTACTGTGGCAAGATAAAGACGATTACATCGATAATGTCGCTCCGGGTTTTGAACAAAAAGACGTGCTAGGCGGTTACACTGACCAAGCCGCGCGTATTCAATTCCTTTACGAAGGTGACGATTTCACCGGCCTGTTTAACTACCATGTTCGCGATATGGACGGCACACCTATTGCGTTTCGTGCCAATGCTATCAAAGCGGGCAGCAATGATTTGGTATCCGGTTTTGAGCACGACGAGATACAACACGACGCCGCTTCACGTGCAACTCAGCAAGTAGAATCTCAAGGTGCCAGCCTGCGCCTGGAATGGGATCTGGATGAGCACACTGTGACCTCAATCACGGCGTGGGAAAGTGCTGAGATCTATTCACGCGCCGATATCGATGGTGGTTACGGCGGTTATGAAATCGACGGCCAAGCAGTGCCAAGTGGCCCAGGCTTTATTCCGTTCACTTCAGAAAGTGCCGACGGTATTCCGGATCACGACCAATATACTCAAGAGCTGCGCCTGACCAGTAACTTCTCTGGCGACTTTAACTATCAGGTAGGTTTGTTCTACTTTGATGAAGCTTTGACCATTGAAAACTTTAGCTATGACACGGCCGCCAATGGTGCCCTGAACGGTTATGTGCTCCAGCAGCAAGACACCGAAGCCTGGGCGGTATTCGGCTCGGTTGATTACACAGTAACCGACGACTTTAAAGTGACCGTGGGTCTGCGTTACTCCGACGACGATAAAGAATTTAGCGCGAACCGTACCTTGAGCCCAGTTGGCGGCGGCACCTTGTTCCTAACGGAAAACCCAAGTGACGACCATGTGAGCTGGGATATCTCAACCAACTATAAAGTGAATGATGATATCAACTGGTACGCCCGAGTTGCCAACAGCTTCCGTGCACCAAGTATTCAGGGTCGTATCCTGTTTGGCGACGAAGTAACCGTAGCCAAGTCTGAAACTCTGACCTCGTACGAAACGGGTATCAAGTCAGATGTATGGGATGGTCGTGGTCGCGTTAACCTGGCTGTATTCTATTACGATATGGACGATCAGCAACTGACCGCAGTAGGTGGTGGTGCCAACTTTAACCGTCTTGTTAACGCTGACAAAACAACTGGTTATGGTTTTGAGCTAGATACCCAATGGGTACTAACAGACAACCTAAATGCTACTTTCAACCTGAGCTACAATAACACCGAGCTGAAAGACGATGACCTAGCGGTTGCCGTTTGTGCTCAGTGTACGGTAACGGATCCTACCTATCAGGTGCCGGGTGCATTTGGTCCTGAAGACCGTGCTATTTTGGACGGCAACAGTTTGCCGCACGCTCCTGAGTGGATCTCAAACCTAACGCTTCGTTACAGCCGTGAAATGGCCGATGGTGAGTTCTTCACTTATGCGGACGTTTCATACCGCAGCGAAATCGACTTCTTCTTATATGAGTCGGTGGAATTTGAAGGCAAGGCCTTGACCGAAGTTGGCTTACGTTCTGGTTATAGCTGGGCAGAAGGAGACAACGAATATGAAGTGTCGGCTTTCGTTCGTAACCTGTTTGATGAGCAGCAAGCTATTGGCGCCGTTGATTTCAACAACAACACCGCCATGGTGAACGAAGAGCGTTATATTGGCGCCGAGTTCAAGATCAGCTTCTTCTAAGCTAACGAATAAGCAAGTTATGCAAAACCCGCCTTGATGGCGGGTTTTTTCGTTTATATCGCATCACCTTACTGGTACAGTACAGTTTTTATAGATACATGAGAGTATTAGCATGTCTGGATTTTGGAACTATCGCGTTATCTTGGCGGAAGAGCAGGGCAAAGAGCCGCTTTATCAAATCCACGAAGTGGAATACACAGCCAATGGCAAGGTAAGTAACTGGTCAGAAACCGGTGCCGCACCCTTTGGCCATGACCTTGACGAGCTTAAAGCCGATGCCGAGCGACTAAAAAGCGCTTTTGAAAAGCCGGTGCTCAAGGTAGTACGCCAGGCTCGCGGCTATGAGCTGGTTGAGCTGGAAAGCGGCGAACCAGCTAGCGCCGAGCCACCCACAGCAAGTTAGACCAATTCACTTAAATAGCCAATCATTCTAGCGGGCTAAATATCATGCTCACTGTGTTGGAATTTTTCTATGTAGAATAACTACATAAGAAAAACTCCGCCTTGTGATCATATCATTTATCCAGCGCTATATCTGATCACATATTTAACAGAATTGGTATTAAAAGCGCCTCAGGGCGCTTTTGTGTTATTAGGGTCTGTTGAACTTTGGAGGGAGCATGATCACCACCTTGTTATTTGATTTCGATGGCACCTTGGTGGACTCGGAGGCGGTGCACTTTCACTGCTGGGATCTGGTACTGGCGGAGTATGGCGTTCGCTATGATGAACTGACCTTTTGTCAGCGTTATGCTGGGCGACCAACACTGGCCTCGGCCGAGGACATGGTGCTCGAACATGGTTTGCAGGTAAATCCTTTGGCCTTGGCCGCCAAAAAGAACAAGCTCTTTGCCGAGCGGGCACATAATACCTTGCCGCCGCTGATGGCTTATGCCGAGACTATTTTGCGTCAGGCTCATCAAGCGGGCTTTACTCTAGCCCTAGTGACCGGCAGCACCCGTGACGAGGTTGACCCTATTTTACATGGCTATCAACTAAGCTCCCTGTTTAGCTGTATCGTCTGCAAGGACGATGTGCACCACCCTAAGCCTCACCCCGAGCCTTATCTTATGGCCCTTGAGAAGCTGTCGGTGCCCGCCGCGCAGGGCATAGCCATTGAAGATACCCATACCGGCTCGTGCTCGGCCAAAGATGCCGGGCTAACGGTGGCCGCCGTCCCTAATTGCCATTCCCAGGTTCAGGATTTTAGCCATGTGGACAGGCGCTTTGATGATTTGCAGCAGTTCTATCTTTGGTTGTTGCAGCAAAAATAAAGACAGGTCAGCTCGTGTTGCGCTAGAGCAGCAGGTTGATGGCCAGCGCTATAAAGATCAAGCCGGTCAGCCTGTCTATCCAGAGTTGGGCACTGGGGTTACGTTTAAAGTAACGGGCAATCTTGTCACCGAAATAGATATAGGTGCAATCCACCGGAAACGCCAGAATAGGGTAGAGCAGGCCAAAAATAGCCAGTTGCACCGTGGTGGAGGTGTTGAGTGTCGGGTCAACAAACTGGGGAATAAAGGCGATAAAAAAGAGCGCCACCTTGGGGTTTAGTACCTCGGTCATCATGGCCTGTAACAGCGGGCTTTGTTTTTTAATTTGCACATGGGGTTTGTCTTCACACGCCTCACTCGCCGCATTTTGCTGCCAGCTTTGCCACAAGGTCATAATGCCGAGATAAGCCAAATAGCAGGCCCCTAAATATTGCACCGTGGTATAGGCGGTAGTGGAGGCCTTGAGCAAGGCCGATAAGCCGACCACGGCAAACAGGGTATGGGCCACGCCGCCTAAAGCAAAACCGAGGGCACAATGCAGCCCGGCGCGGCGACCATTGGCAAAGGTTTGCGCCATTAAAAAGGCATTGGAAGGGCCTGGACCCACGGCGATTAGAAAACTGGCGCCGAGAAAGGACAAGAGTAGTTCGGGGTTAAGCATGATAACGAAAGGTGGCCTGTAAAGCGCACAGGGTAGCAGCTCGACAAAAAACAATAAAGCGGGCATAAAGCCCGCTTTATTTACTTACATCTAATTTGGCTTAGAAGTTAACAGTTACAGTTGTTGAACATACTGAACTGCCTTGCTCGCACACCTGGTAACCGAAGCTACCCGCAACCTTACCTAGGCTGTCAGTGTGAGCGTTATCGTTAGCCGTAGTTGTGATTAGCTGACCGTTACGGTAGATATCTACCATAGAGGTTGCTGCACCGGCCCACGATAGGTCAACGTATGCGTCGCCACGAGTTTTGTAGCCGCTAGCGTCAAGTGTAACGTCAGCACCTGGGTTGCCACCGTTGCCGCCGTCACCGCCACAGCCGTTAGCCGTTAGGTATGCATCAGCGTCGGCCGCTTTTACGATACCGTAACCGAAGTATACGTCTTTACCCGCTGCACCCTGGTCATCTGCAGTCGCTTTAAGCGCGTTACGGATGTCTGTACCAGTACACTCTGGGTGGTTAGACCAAACTAGTGCTGCAATACCAGAAACAGCAGGTGTTGCCATTGAAGTACCGCTCATGTAGCCATAGTCGCTCGCAGAGATAGTAACAGTCGCTGAAGTTGCTGCCATAAGTGCTGCACGGTCTTCAAGGGCTGTACCTACTGCTGGGATAGAAGTGCTGTTGGTGTCGCCCAGTGTGCCGTAAAGCATGCCAGGTTCGTTGTTAACGATAATCGCGCCCAGACCACCAGAAGCTTCACAGTTAGCAACCTTGTCGTGGAAAGAGATTACACCACGGTCGATTAGACATACTTTGCCAGCTGCGCCGCCGTCGGTCGCTTCTGCCGTGCCCATGAAGTAAAGATCACCGGCTGCTGAACCTGTATTTTCCATTGCCGATACTTCTACACCTGCACCGTCAGCTGAAGCTGAAGCGAATGCCGCCATACCCGCAGGGTAAGTAGAAAGCGTATCAACACCGCCTGCAGTTACTTCTACACAGATGGTTTCATCTTCGGTCACGTTTTTACCGCGGCCAGAAGTACAGCTTGGGAATTGTGAGAAGGTAGCAATGTTATTATCGGCATCGTTAGCACCGATCATCATTACCGATGGGTAACCCGCAGGGTATGAACGTACGCTGTTGCCATCGTTACCTGCTGCAGCAACAACAAGACCGCCTGCCGCAGTAAAGTTTGCAAATGCATTCGATTCAATGCTGTTTGAACCGCCGCCACCTAGGCTCATGCTGATGATGTTAGCGCCAGCTTGTGAACACAGGTTTGTAGCGTGAGCCAGGTCAGATGAATAACCCCAACCTGAAGCGTTGAATACCTTGATGATGTGCATATCAACACCAGGAGCCATACCGACTACACCAATGTTGTTGTCTGCTGCACCGATAGTACCGGCTACGTGTGTACCGTGTGGACCACCGTTGTCGAACCAGTTACCAGTACCTGAATCATTGTCACCGGTAATTGCACCCCAGTTGAAGTCAGGGTTAGATGCGTCAAGACCTGAGTCGATAACACATACTTTCATGCCAGCGTTGGCGTTGAAAGTCACCTGGTTAGCTTGTGATTGGTAAACAGCATAAGGAGTCAGCTGTTGTGACATTGGATCGCCAAGGTCGTCGTTATATAGACCCATTGGGTAACGACGTTGGTCTGCTTCTACCAATTTAACGTGTGGGTTGTTTAGTAATCCTTTAACCGTGGCCAAGTCTTTACCAGCGAAAGTCGCTGCGAAGAAGCCATCACTATCCATGTTAACTTCACCACCCAGTTTTTTAGCGAGCGCTTTCACGACGCCTTTCTTATCGTTGTCAACTTGGATGATGTAACGGTCATCAGCAGCCATAGACTGTGTTGCGCCACTTAGAAGTGCTAACGCAACCGCGCTGCGAATCATTGTTTTTTTCATAGTAACCTCAAAAGCATTGAAGGGTGTTAACCGTTGTTTAACATTCGTTAACAATGTTACGTATGTTGGCACAAAGTGCAATAGTATTTTGTTCCTTTTTTTCTACTTTTTTAGAATATTCTGTAGATGATATGGGCAGGAAAGTTATAAAGGGGCTTCTATCTAGCTAAATTCAAAGAGGATTTTAAGGCTGGATTACTATGGGGACAGGAGCCAGCAATTTGAGAACCCTTCAAAAATTGCTGGCTAAAAATGCAACAGTTTGTCTTATTTATGTAACATTTTTCCTTTGTTGCCGAGTAGAACTAGCCAAAATGGCAGTAGCATACCTATATGCAAAGCGATTAACGCTGGCGCTGACAGGGGGAGAGACTGGGTTATTAGCACCAGCACTCCTGCGCCGCTCATCTGCATAACGCCAACCAAAGCAGAGGCGGTGCCAGCCTGCTTAGCAAAAGGGGCTAGGGCGGCGCCGGCGGCACTGCCAAGAATAAGCGCATAACCCAGGGCGCCTACAAACATGGGTATCATCAGCGCTGCGGCGTGTGCGCTGTGTTGACCGGCCACCAAGGCAATGGCGCACACCAACATCAGGGTTAGACCTAAGCGCAGGGCGCGGCGGGAGCTGCGTTTAATAAGCTGTGGGGCGATAAAGCAGGCCACCACGCTGATAGTGCCATTAAGAGAAAACCACAGCGTGAAGGTTGGAATATCTTCACCCAGGTGCTCGATGATCCACCCCGGTGCACTGGTTACAAACATTAGAATTGAGCCCATGGTTAGCATGGTGATGCAGCCGTTAAACAAGAAAATTGGGTTACGTAAAATGGGCATAAAGCGCCGAAAATCGAAAATATGGCCCTGATAGTGGCTGTCATGCGGGCGGGTTTCGCGGTAGATAAACCAAGTGGCGAGGGCACCGAGCACGGCCCATATCAGCATAAAGATAAAGTTACTTTGCCAGTTAAAACGCAGCGTCAGCCAGGCACCTAAAATGGGTGCCAGGGCGGGAATAAAACACACCACGCCATTTAAATAGGTCAGCATCTGGCCACTGCGCGCCGGACCAAACACGTCGCGCACTATGGCGAAGGCGGCAACAAAGGTGGCACAGGCGCCGATTCCTTGCACGGCACGGGCCACCAACAGCCAATTTAAATCACGGGCCATGGCACCGGCCGTGGCGGCCAGGGCATAAATCACAATACCCGCAAGGGCAACGGGACGGCGACCTATTTTATCGGCCAGGGGGCCGGCAACAAGCTGACCTAAGCCCACGGTGAGCATAAAAATGGCAACCGTCTGTTGCAGTTGCTGTTGTGATACCTGGAAATCTTTGGCCATCACCACAAAGGCGGGCAGGTAAATATCGATGGCCAGCGGGCAAAACACCACTAGCATCATTAATACGGCGATCAGAGATTTGCTTGGTTGAGAACTGGATGAAACTGAAGAAGAACTCACGATAATAATACGGCCTAGCTTACAAAGACGTATTGTAAAAATGTCTCCAAATAGATGCCAGCATTAATGTGGAAATGTTTTGTGTGTCTGTCGCGTTTATTTTGTCGCGTTGGCGACGACAACCAAAGAGGGAGTGATTCGACTCCCTCTTTGGAAACTCCGCGAACCCGTGATTCGCCTAGGCTTCCGAACTCAGCGTTTTGTTCAACGTTCCGCTTAGGTGTTGATGCGATTTAACAGCACCTCCATGTCCTGATAAATCTAGCTCGACATCGTGTCTCGCTATCAACAACACGCTTCACAACAAAAGCCGATTTCTCCAGCGCGAATCCAAACGGGAGAGGCGATACCTTATACTTCAGAGTTTGCTGATGGGCTGATAAGTGACGGGAGCCGAAGGCGACAACACCGCCTTGTTAGCAGGCAATTTCCTTCTCCAGTGCCTTAATGAAGGACTCTTCGAGATCGGCGCAATCCTTTGGGTCGGCACCTTTACGAAAGAACTTACCATTAGGGAGTTTGGGGAGCAGCGTGTTGACGGACTTCATTGGCCCATACCCCTCTGACAGCGAGCGCGGGACCCAGCCGCTATTTTTTTCTGCCACAGCGGCAATATATGCGGAGCGGAACTCCGCCCACGAACAGAGCCCGATGCCAGATGTGCCAATGCCGATGAATGTGTGTGGCCAGCGGGAAGTGTCTGTATTAACAATCCACTCATTGAACTCACCTTTCGTTAAGCGAATAGTGCCCAGCTTGGCCTCAATACCGAATTGGTGTTCGTGGTCTTTGTAATATACGACATCCCCGATGATTCCTTTTGTTCCATCAGGATTGATGTAATCCGGCACGCGCTGGTTTAGTTTGAAAAGCCTCGGAACTAGATAAGCGCTCACAAAGTGGTGTTCTCCAGGGCAAGGCCGCTTACTCAGTCCTGACTTACTGAGATAGCGATCAATGTACTCACTGTAAGTATTTAGCACCTGTGCCCCCTTGACTGCTAACAATTTAATATCGAGCGACTGGGTCGTTTTTCTGCCGCAATCTGTCTCGTTTTTGTCCTATGACCATTGATAGCAAATTTAGGAAGTACTTACCAGCGTTGAAGTTTCGCTACATTGCTCTAAACGTGGACACGACAAAAACGACCCACTGGGTCGTTTTTCTGACTATGGGAGAAACTCAAGGATTATGGATGTATACACTGTGATTTCGGTGGAAGGATGAACGTCCGATCCTCGCTCTAATCAGACTTACTGTTTGCGTTAACCTAAATTGAAACGCAGATGTATCAGCCTAATCCCGTTAAAATTCGCGCTGAAGAAATCGGCTTTTGCTGCGAAGCGTG